>DUHU01000023.1:0-379 GCA_013330765.1 Candidatus Poseidoniaceae archaeon
GAGATGTTCGCACTGGCCGAACAAATCCTCGGTGGCCGCCGTGTCAACGTCCTTTGCGCAGACGGAGAAATGCGCCTCGCACGCATTCCTGGCAAAATGCGACGTCGTCAGTGGGTGCGCGAGGGCGACCTGATCATCGTATGGCCTTGGGATTTCCAGGACAGCAAGGCGGACGTGAAGCACCGGTACACCAAAACGCAGGCCATGTACCTCTCCCGCAAGGGCGTACTTCCCGACGTTGTGGACCTCTTTGGGACCTCGTTTTCAGGGGACGATTACGACGAAGACGACGACCTCTTCGGAGACGTTGATGAAGGCGAGGAAGCCGTGGAAGAGGCCGACGACGAAGACGGCCTGTTCGGCGACGATGACGACGACG
>DUHU01000023.1:694-2990 GCA_013330765.1 Candidatus Poseidoniaceae archaeon
TGACGACGACGGAGACGACCTGTTTGGCGACGCTGACGACGACGGAGACGACCTGTTTGGCGACGCTGACGACGACGACCAGAGCGCCGCCCCTGAACCTGAGGCAGAGACGGCGCCTGAGGTGACTCCAATCTCCTTCGAGGAAGACGAAAGCGACGACGACGTCACAGACGGCGTCGACGAGTTGTTTGGCTGAGCAGGCTTCAAAGAAGCCGCGCATCAACCGTAAGGTGTTGGCATGTCGTGGGACGAAGACGGCTGGGACGAGTTGACCGAGCGGTCAACGCAACGACGCCGTCGGCGCAACCCGCGGAACAAGATGAACAAAGAAGAGGCCGCGGATCACGCCCACGAGCAAGCAGAACGTGAGGCCTTTGTCTCCGGCTTGGAAGCGGGCGGCTCCGAGTACCGTTGGATGAAGGAAAAGCGTTACCGAGGCATGTTCCGGGACATCGAAGGTAAGCTGCAAGGCGTCTTGGGTTCCGGTCCGTTTGAGTGGGTTGACCGTCGTGTGTTTGACCAGGTCTTTGACCGTCTTACATTGCTCTCCGTCTACAAACTGATGACTTCTGGAGCCGTTGACACCTTGGATCACCCGATTGCCCGTGGCAAGGAAGCACACGTGTTTCACGGAACGGATCTCGATGGAGGTCCTGTGGCGGTGAAGATTTTCCACACTTCAAACGCCGTCTTCAGAAATTTGATGCAATACATCGAGGGCGATCAGCGATTTGGTGGGTTGAAGCGTCGGCATCGAGACCTTGTGGACATCTGGGTCAGGAAAGAGCATCGGAACCTTGAGCGGCTCAAGCGCTGGGGGTTGCCCGTGCCTCAGGCCATTGCAGTGCATCGCAACGTCCTGGTGATGGAGTACGTGGGGACCGACGTTTCTCCTGCCAAGAAATTGCGGGAAGTCGACGTGGAGAACCCTGAGGAGGTGTACGACTCACTGCTGTATTTCTTGGCCGTGGCGTGGCAGAAAGCACGGTTGGTGCATGGCGACTTTTCTCCTTACAACATCCTGTGGCATGAAGGGCGCCCGGTCGTCATCGACGTGGGTCAGGCGGTCATCGACACCCATCCCAAAGCCCGGGAGTTCCTCGTCAGGGACGTGACAAGGCTGGTCGAATGGGGTCAGAAGCAGGGCCTTGACGTGGACCTGCCTGAGGCCATGGCCGATGTCTTGGAAATGCCCCTAGACGACGTCAAGGAACAGGATTGATCATTCCTCTTCCCACGAGACGGCCTCGTCTTCGGCAAGGTCCATCATTGCCTCAACGGCTTCCTCGTCTTCTGGATCCACCTGAGAGGCGCGGAAACGGCGATGGCGTCGCTCGCGCACTTGGTCCAGGCCCGGCACGAGGTTTTCGAACCCCGTGCTCTCGATGACTTCCTCCTCACGGATCTCGATGGTCTCGAGGCTTCGGCGTTCGAGTCGGTTTTTCCGCGTGGTGCGCTCAAGGAAACTGAGCACGGACCCGTGTTCTGAACCGCCGGCGATCATGTCCACGCCTTGGCGGGCAAGCGCGAGCCCTTCTTCGGGGCCGATGATGACCACAGTCGACTTGTAAATCGTGATGCTGGTCGAGGTCAGGCCCTCGATTCGCTGTCGAATTTTTCCTTGGCTTCCGATGATGCGCGAGCGAATGCGCTGGAGTTGCTTGCCACGCTTGCCGACGTGGTCCCGAAGGTCCACCATCTCGAAGTAACAGTCGTCTTCAAACAGCGTCAATGCCGTTTTCGGAGCCATTCCGCGTCCGATGGCCTTGATCACATCGGGCATCTTGAGGGCCTTGACGGGGTCGTAGGTGCCGGGTTCACCCCACTCCACCTCGACGTCTCCTGTCTCGGAATCAATGGCCAGGAAGTTTGCTCCCGCCGCTTTGGCCAGGGCCTTGACCGTCCCTCCTTTGGCACCGATCAGCACCGCGATGCGGTCCTTCGGGACCCGGGGAAGGGACTGACGCATGGTGCCTCGGAACTGCCGCTCCCTTTCAATCCCGTGGGCGGTGCGCGAGGGCCCCACAGAGGAGGCCGGCGATGAGCAAGAGGCTGAACGAGGGGGCAAAGGAGGGAACCAAGCCGGGGCTGATGCTGGCGCCGGTCACCACGAAATAGATGGCATTGTTTCCTTCGTCGTACTCGTCGATGACGTCCGAGGAATCGATGACCAAACGGATGTCGAGTTGGCCTTGCAACGTCACGGTCAAGTTCCATGTCATCGCGTGCGACCCGTTCGAGAGGCTTTCCGCGGGAAGCGTCCTCGATTCCATGACCGTCCAATCCACGGCAGCAA
>DUHU01000052.1 GCA_013330765.1 Candidatus Poseidoniaceae archaeon
TGGAACGATTGTCAACAGCGTTCCTGGTGCCATCGTCGGCACGGCAGGGAGCGCAGGTGGCACCGTGGAAGTGGCATGTTTCACGCAGGTGAAAGCCGCATGGTCCAGCGGGGAGGTGAGGGCGCCCGCCGAGGTGGGTACGCTCGGGTTCGCCCTGTCGTCAAGCGATCAACCTTGGCTGCCCGATGAAGACCACCTGCTTCTGTCCAGCGACGCCTCCATCGACGTTGTTCAAGGCCGTTCGGGGCCGGTTCAGCCGCTCGTTCCTGTGGCCATGAGCGCGCGAGTCAGCGGTATTTCTGGCGTCACGCAATCCTTCGACCCTCAGACCAGTGAGCGCGTTTTGGAGCTTGTAGGCTCGAGCGCAGAACCGCTCATCGTGGGCCACGTGTCGCACGACGGGCCGAACATGAGTCTGGCTCAAAAGCAGGCTGCAATGATTTCCAATCGTCCCGATAATCTTCGTCTCGTCCAACTGCCAGAACGCTTGATTTACGAAGCGAGCGCACCGATTGGAACCATCACGTACGGCGGTCAAGACGGAGATCAGCGAAACGCGCTTCGCTTGGTCGGCCTTCCTTCAGAATTCGAACTGGTCCTTGGTTCCGAAGTCGGTTACGTGGCCAACACGCCGATCCAGGCGGTTGAAATCCAATCCAGCAACGGAACAGTTCCTCTGACCATGGAGGGTGACCACGTTCGGTTTACGGTCGACGGTGATCAAACCAGCCTTTCGATGCGCATTTCAGACGTGCTCCGAATGCGTCGTTTGTCGCCCTTGGAAGAGGGTTCCCTTGGACCCGAAGGCAACAGCCGCGTCGAGATGCAACGCACCTCGTCCGAACCGCTCCGGCTGCTGTTCGAGGACACAACGGACTACGATGACCCCTTGCTTGGCCTCAACGGTCGGGCGGTCATCGAACCGTTGCCAGCCGAGATTATGGTCGCCGTCCCCGGAGGCGCCGATTCGGACGGTTTGGAATTGCCAGATTTCGGTGATCAGGAGGGTGTAGAAGGCCTGTCCTTCTTCCTCGGAGACCTTGTGGCGTTCGGGCGGGTCGCCAACGATTTCATTCACGCCCTGACCAAAGATTTGGGAGGCTCCATCAGCGGCGAGAGCGACCTTGCCATCGGCATGGACCTCGAAACGGGTGAAGCCTTCAACATGACCGCAGACATGCGGAAAGGCACCACGGTCTCCGAGCCTGTTTGGGTCCACGGCCTGTCGATGGAGGCCGATGAACGCGTGGACGTGGACCTCAACCTCAGTCGATTGGATCGGCTCACGCTCTCCGGTCGTGTCACCCTCGAAACCATCTGGGAAGATGCGCTGTTGACCGAAAACGAGCAAGAGCAAGGGGCCCTCGTGTTGGAGTCCGCAGGATTCCTTGGCGCCCGTGACCTGATGCTGGTCCTCACGGACGGTCGTCTGAGCGAAGACGAGAAGGAAACCTACGACCTCGACAATTGGAGCGATCAGGGCATCGACCTGACCGAACGGCGTGCTTGGCACGTCCGTACATGGTTGCCGTCCCTCCCTGCAGGAGCCATCGATTTGGATTACGACTTCCGCCTTTTGGACGGCGTACCGACCTACCAATTCGATCTTGCTTTCACCTCTTGGCAGCCTCAATACGAGGACATGACCATCCTGGTAAAGGGCATCTCTGGGCAAGACGTCGACCTTCGTTTGACCGGATTTGACACAGAAAATCCGCGTGACGTCGTTTTGGACGCCGTCTTCTTCCAAGAACGGAACCTCACTGTTCCGCGGTTGACCCTCGACATGCGCTACGACGTGGGGGTGCGGCTTGATTCAGCCCACGCGGTCTTCATCGACCACACCACACAAACACGTTCGGAAGCGCTGATTCTGGACGTGCCACGCAGCACGGACGTTTCCGCCACCATCGGCGACGTGTTGAGGCTGGACGTGACGGTGCCCGAAGAGTTCCAGGTGGACGGTGGTTCTGCTGAAGCCCTCATGATCCAACAGCACCGCTTCGTGGACGGTCGCTGGTGGCCGGCAACGGTGTTCATGCGCGATCTGCCCGGAGAGCTGCATCTCGCCGCTGAACCGTCCGAGGTCTTCGACATCCGCAAGGAAACCTCCTTCCAAGGCCTCTTCACCATGGATTACGCCTCCAATGGCGAAACGATGGACCTCTTCGTCCAAGCCTACGGGCGAGCCATCGACAGCAAAGGCGACATCACGATGATCGCCGAAGACCTCCCGTCGCGCTTCCAACTCAAGACGACGGACCGCTTTGGCGTTGAGATCGCCTCCAGTGGCTCCGGCGTGCGGCAGCTCTACTTGCGAGCTTCAGACGTACCCTCCAGCCCCGGGTTGACCCTTTCGTCGATGGAAGTCGTCGGTGAGGACCTCAAAGGAGCCACCATTCACATGCACCGCGTCGCCGGTGTCTACCCGGTGATCGTCCTTGACGGCATCACCACCGGGCGGGTCATCGCCACGGCCAACGCAGAACTGACACCTGCTGATCGCGAACCTCAGCTGGACAATGTTCCCTTCATGTCCGACTTGAGCATCGACGGTCGGGGCGTGCTGTTGGACACCCAGTTCACAGGGATCCTCCCCACCGCTTCCTCGGTGGGCGTGAACGGGATGGCCAGTGACTTGTCGTTGATCGGTTCGTTGACCGGAGGTGCGGTGGAAACACGTCACGTTCTGGTGGTGGAACCCATCAGTTCAGCCGTCGCCAGTGGGTTGGCTTGGGTGGTGTGAAGATGGCGGAGGATGCACCGTTCGACCCCGCGCCGTCCAAAGACGGCATCCTGGCGCGCATCCGAGAACGCGTCGACGGAGACGGGTCCACCGACGAGGAGGACGTCCTTCGCGCTGCCCAAGACGCGGCTGAACGCCTGCAACGCTTGCGCCGTGAGGTGGAACCGGGCAAGGTCGCCCTCGCAGGCCTGACCCTCATCCTGCTTCTCGGGTTGTTGATGAGCGGATGGTACTGGGTGCTGCCCAGGGACGGCTTGACCCTCGACACGGTCTACATGCAGAACGGAGGGCACATCCTCCTCGCGGAAATCCACAACAGTGGAAGCCGGGCGGTGACCGACTTGGAAGTCGTGGTTTCGTTCGAAGACGAGGCAGGTGAGGAACTTGGTCGAATGTCGGTGCTGTTGAACGAGCTTTCAGCCCACTCGTCGGTCGCAGGCGACGACTTGGAGATGAAGGTCGTCGGGCACACCGTCTGGGCCAATTACACCGTCCAAACATCCCTCTCGTGGACGGATTACGCAGGAGAAAGTCATCAGGAAACATGGCGACATGACGTCGGCACGTGGGCTTCAGAGGAATTTGCAGACCGCACCGACCGTCGGACATGGCCCTTCTGATGCACGGCCGTGCACGACACCCCAAGCGATATAGCGGTCTCGCGAGGCCTTCATTCCATGTCCAACGTCCGTGCCCTTCGGCCCGTGGCGTTGGTGCTGCTGCTCGTCCTGTCCACCAGCACCGGTTGGTTGGTTCCTGCCGATGAAGAAGCCATTTCGGCCATGGACC
>DUHU01000223.1 GCA_013330765.1 Candidatus Poseidoniaceae archaeon
GGGTCGTCCAGTGTGCGATGGAGAACTGCATCGTTTTCCGACTTCGCCCCTCCATCCCCACCATACAGGTGTTCGGACAGGGCGGTACGAGTTCAGCGGGTGGTCCACCGGCACCTCAATTTCAACCGTCATGGTTTCCACGTCCAGTAGAGCAACGCCATCATGGACACGATGCCTGCTGCTGCAGACCATCGAACGTAAGGTCGTCCTTGTTCCATCCGGTCCAACCACCACGTCAGGGCGCCGAACAACCCGACGGCCGACATCAACAGCGCCCATGTGGAACCTTCATCCATGGTGCTCAGCTCCTCGTTACGGATTCGAGGTGTTCTGCTGGTCAATCCATTGTTGCCCATAATGTTCCCATTGGTCCATGGTCCATCCCGCTGGCAGACCTGACGATGGCAACGGTGGACCACGCTGTACCGAAACCGGTGGTCCAGCCCCTTGGACCGGCGTCTGCGACTCAGGGCTCGATTGAACCGTGACGGGTGGGCCAGTGGGTCTGGTTTTGCCGTCCTCGTCGTGGATGACCTCTTCGTTTTCAGATGAGCGGAACATCAGCAAAGCGACCGCAGCCGCCACAAGGAGAAGTCCTCCACCACCAATGGCAATCATTTGGGCGTTCATGCCATTTTCTTCCACCGGAACGTTCCAGGACAGCGTTTGGGTCTCCGCGGCCACGGTTGCATCGTCGTCTGTCTGGACCACGACACCCAAGGTGCCTTCTGCGTCGCCTCCGTTTCGCAGGACTGAACACGCCAACTTGCGCTCCACCTGCACAATATGACCTGGTTCGAGTTCCACGTAGGTCTCGGCTCCCGGTGCCAATGCACCAAATCCGTCGCAGACTACAGCCCAGTCGCTCGGATAGTCAAAGGTGATCGTGAGGTTTTCTGAAAACGAGGATTTGGATGCCAAATCGACGGCAATCAGGTGGGCGTTGCCGTCCAGAAGCGTGTTTGGGGAAGTGGTCCACACTGCCCCGACTTCACGTCGCTGATCGACTTCGATCAAGTGGCTCATTTCGATGTTGTATGGGCGATTTTCATCGTCGAGCCCTCCGTGAACGGTCACTTCCACCACGATGCGAGTCCCGAGCGGTGCTGATGCTGGAACCTGGACATCGAGGTTGAAGTCACGGACCATGCCGGTCCCCAAACCAATCACATGCGGTGTGTCCAACGCCAAGTTGCTGCCTCCATCGATGTTGAACAGTGTCAGCATTTCAGAAAGGTCCTGAGTGGATTGAATCCTGACTTCGATGTACACCGTTGGGTCAGGCGCGTTGCCCAGATTCATCACGTTTCCATTGATTGAAACAGAATCTCCCGCACGAACGGTGGAGGTGTCGCGTTCCAAGGCCAAACCTGGCTTTCGAACGGGCTCAACCAATGCTTCGAACGCATGGCTGGCCATCGTAACCTCACCGTCCATGGCCCTGAGGCTCAACTCAAGCGGCACGCCAGCGGGGGTATTGGTCGGGGCCAGCATCATCAAGTGCACCATCATTGGATTGGATTCGGTGGCGTTGACAGGGAGCATGATTGGCGTTGAAATGTTCGCGTCCTGCGCCACCCACCACGTGGTCCATGTTGACGGCAGGCCATCGATGATGAAGTTCAAATCAAGGTCCGTGTTTCCTTCGTTGTACAAAACCACAGGCATGGACATGGCCTGACCCGGCGTGACCCTTGCCATCGTCACGTTGCTGCTCATGCCGCCTTGCCTGACTTCGACAACCTCCGGTCCAAGCCACCAAGGTGACACGATCTGCATGCCGCTCCGGTCAGAATCTAGGACCAAGCGGACCTCTGGCGTCCCCTCACCAGAACGCAAATCGGACGGAGCCAAGAGTTCGACTTCCACCAGTACGGTTGCTCCAGCGGTCATCACGGCTTGGGTTCTGCTTAGGGAAACGACTGACCAGCCATCGTCATCGGGCCTCATTTCAGCCGCCAATGTCAGGATGTCTGGGCGGTCTGCAAGGTTCTCCAATTCAACCACCAATACCGACGTTTCTCCTCCCTCAACCGCTGAAAATGCGCTCGAGACGCTGAAACTGATTTCTGAAACCATGGAGGCTGCCACATCCAGCTCCAAGGTCGAAACGCGTGTGGTGTCGTTTTGAGCCGTGGCTGACACCATCGCGCTTCGCACCGTGTCGGGTTGAGCATTGGCCGGAATCGTGAGGAGCAGGTCGAGTTCAACGGATTGTCCGGGTCGGACAAGGACCGTGGTTGGTTGTGACCATGCGAAATCCACGTCCCATCCTTCGGCGAGGGTTGCCCGGTCGATTTGGAGGTCAAACACGTCGGAGGCTCCCCCATCGTTTCTCAGTTCAACGGTAAATGGACACGACTGCTGTGCCGGGCACGAGGGACGTTCTTCAGGGGCGACCAGCACAGGGACCCTGTCAGCGAGAACGGTGAAACTCATTGGACCGGTTGCGTGGACGTCGGTGTGATCTGTGCTCGCATTGAAGGTCATGGGTACAAGACCAACCGTTGCATTTTCGTCAGGTTTCAGCCTTACAGTGATGTCCCGCGTCGTTCCCGGAAGCAGGTTGAATCCGTTGCTTGGCACCGACGAACCGTCTTCGAATGTGGTGTAGGTGTCCCAACCCTCGGGCAGTCCTTCCAAACCTGGTATGATGCCCGTGGAAATGTTCCCATCGTTGACGATACGGAGATCAACGCTCCCCCATGCTCCCGGCACAGAACCAGTGGTGCCTCGGCCCTGGACGCTGACGCCGTATGCATCAACACGTGCGGCTTGGTCGTAGACCATCACCACCTCGTCCATCCAGAAACCAATGTCCTCGACGGTCGAATCGGTGGTCAGGGTCCACCTCAACGCTGAATTTGCGTGCAAATGGCGATCGGGTGCGAGTGGCACGAGCGGAGAGGTATGACCTCCAGATGCAATTGAAAACGTGTTCCAACTCGCCCCGTCGGTCAAAAAATCCTGATCGATGGTCCCAGCCAAACCGGTGAGCTCCTCCCATGTTCCCGTGGTGGTTTTTGCTTCGATGGAAAAACGGTCGGGGCTGACCACACTTCCAGTGTAGAAGAAACTCATACCCATGGTTCGAGTTCCGGATGCGAGTCCGTCTGCGAGGTTGAGCGAGGGCGTTGTGAGCCGTGAGATGCTGTTGGGACTGTAGGTCGACGTGTCCCCGTTGCCGACGTGACATGAGGACCCTTGGCTGATCGACGTATCGCTGCTCAAACGCCATTCTCCTGTGGTCGACCATCCTTGCAGGGTGTCGCAGTTCCAGTAAAAGGCACCAACGGTCATTCGACCGTTGCTTACGTCGTTGCCAGGATTGTCATCGGGGGTGGCGGACAGGATCTCGATTCGCAGGCTGTGGTTACCGGCGTATGTCGGCGTGAATTGGAAGGTCACGATGCCGTTTGAGGATGGAGAAAGCACGTTCAGCGGTTCGGTTTCGTTTGCGATTTCGAAACGCTGGTATTCGTCATGCAAAACAAGGAGGCGCACGTCGGTCAGAGACGATGATGCCGTGCCCAGATTTTGCACCGTGACGTCGACCTCGATTGGAACGTTGACCATCGCGTCGATCACAAAGAGGCTGGCGGGTCGGTTGAATCCCGGAATGGGGTGGTTGGAAGAGAACATGCGATACTTGGCTTCGTCCGTTGACGTCGTGTAGCTGTACGCAACACCTTCGACGGCCAAGTCAACACCGTTGGCTCGACCTGCTGTTGATTGGGCCAATGGCGCGCAACTGGCCAAGAGCAGGGTGAGGAGGACAAAGGCCACCGACGCTTGGCGCATGGTCCGAGAACATCGCTGACCTATTTATCGGGCGCGGCGATTTATGACGCCTCATTTTCTTCCACTTCTTCTGAAGCGGTCGACGTTGTAGACGCATCGTCAAGGGCCTCGGCCTGGGCAAGTTTGGCCTCATTGGCCCGTTCTTTCCTTCGAGAAACAGCATAGATGGCAAAGGCCGGAAGCAGGACAATTGAGAAACAGGCAAACACGGCGGTCAAAGCCCATACAAATTCAGAGGCCACATCGACGTCAAAGGGCTGGACGTTGGACAAAGCTTCGTTCACCATCTCGATCGAAAGGGCCGGTGTGGTGCTCCGGTTTCCGGGTTCGACGATGGTGACGCGCAACACCGCTGAACCGTGCCGATTGCTCACGATGGCTGCTGCCATGTCGTCGGCCTCTCCCTGGCTCTCCGCCACGACGGTGCCGTTTGAGCGGGCCCCTGGTTCAGTAACGGCCAAGCCCTTGTACACGGCCACACCGTCGGCTTCCTCAAGGGTGGTTGTTTCGTTCAACCGGCAATCATCTGCGCAAGAGAAGTCCCTGGCATCCTCGATGCCGAGAAGACTGTGCGTCCACAAGCCGGCCGCATCGAAGACGGTGAGCGTGGCGCCCGGTGCGAGGTCTTCCGCGCTCACATTGACCCACGTCAAGTTGTTCCGATCGATGGTGACGTTGGCGGACCATGTGGTGGTTGAGGCTGCTTCATCGTACACCCGATCAAACGCTAACCCACTGTCACTGCTTTGCTCAGAGACACTGGCATCGGTGGTGTAGGTGTAGTAGGCGGTGTCGATGGTGTTGGCGTATACGGCATACGACAACATGAAGATGAGCGTGAAGGACAGACCGAGCAAGGTCCGAAGCATGTTCGGGTTCTGCGCCAAGGCTTTCCTCATGTGTTCTCGGTCCATCCCACCGTTGAAGAACATGTTCACCGGACCATGAAACAGCCGCGACGCGTGCCGGTGACGCCCCGTCGCTTTGATATAGGGGCGTTCGGTCGCCCGATTGCTCGGTGTTCCAATGACGACGTATCACGACGTTCCCGTGGACATGTTCATGCCTGCTTTGGCCAACCGCCTGGAGGACGTCGATAGCATCGTAGCCCCCGAATGGGCTGCATATACCAAGACCGGCGTCACCCGTGAGCGCCCCCCCACGCAGACCAACTGGTGGCACCTCCGGACCGCGGCCGTGCTCCGCAAAGTTGCACTCCACGGTCCGATTGGCATCACCGCCTTGTCGCAAGCATTTGGCGGGTACAAGGACAACGGCTCAATGCCGAACACCCCCGCAGCCGGCTCTCGCCACGTCATCCGCACCGTGATGCAGCAACTCGAACAAGCCGGTTTGGTCGAATTGGTCGAACTGAAGCCCATCGAAAGCATCGACGGCGAACAAATGCTCTACAAGGGCCGCAGCATCACCGGTCCGGGTCAGAAAATCATGGACGAGGTGGCACACGCCGTTCTTCCGCAAGCCCTCGAGGCCTACCCCGGCCTGGACAAGTACTGAGGTGAAATGATGTCCAAGATCAAGCCCACTGCAAAAAAGGCCCGACTGCTGAAGGTCGGCAAGCAGAACCGTCGCGTTCCTGTCTGGGTGATGCTCAAGACCAACCGGAAGACGGTCAGCCATCCCAAGCGCCACCACTGGCGCCGAAGCAAGCTCCAACGCTGAGGTGAACACATGGTCCGAGCAGCTGTTTCTGAACTCACCGTTCCTCTGCGCAACGCGTGGAACATCACCCGGTACAAGCGTGCGCCGCGCGCCATCCAAATCATTCGTAACGAGGTCATCCGACACCTGAAGGTGGCCCCTGAGGAGGAGATTTACATCGATCCTTCAGTCAACGAGCTCATCTGGGCCCGGGGCATCGAGAACCCACCTCGGAAGATTAAGCTCCAAGTGACCCGTCACGACGAGCCCGATTTTCCAATTGAGGTAACCCTCGCACAGGAGTGATTCGCATGGGGAACATTCGACCAAGTTTCATCAAAATCCGCGCCATCAAGCTCGTTGAGCAACATGGCGAGAAGTTCACCGACGATTTCGATCACAACAAACTGATGGTTCAACAGTTGACCGACGTCGACTCGAAGAAACTCCGCAACTGGATCGCCGGTTACGTGACGACGTACCGCCAACGCAGAACCGATTGAGGTCGGCCCATGGCCACCATCCGCGTCGACTGGACGCAAGATCCCGTGAGCCTCCATTGTGAGGTCGCCGAACCTTTGGTGCGTCTGTTCGCGATGCTGCGCCAGCAGCACGGTCTGAAAAAACGATCCATCCCCATGCCAGACCGCGACAACGGCGGTTTCATTGCCTTCATCTACGCGCCGATTGACCCTCGGGCACTCGCCAAAGCCATTGAGGAGGTCGCCTGATGGGTCAACGCAGCAACGTTCCGTTGCCGACGGACCCCTATCGATTGACCGTAGTTCTCGTCGGGGTCTCTCACCCCGGGAACCTTGGTGCGGTCTGCAGAGGGATGTTGAACCATGGGTTTGATCGGTTGCGCTTGGTGAATCCGCAATGCACCATCGACGATGAAGCACGCAGCAGGGCCAAGCACGCAGGCATCATTCTGGACGATGTAAGCGTCCATTCCACATTAGAGGATGCCGTCTCCGACACCACGCTGGTTGTTGGAACGTCTGGGAAGCGTGAACTCGGTCGGAAAACCGTCTTCCGCCATTTCTTGTATCCTTGGGATTTGGCGGCCAGGTTGGAGCACGGCGAAGGCCACATCGCTCTGGTTTTTGGCGAGGAAGGAAAAGGACTCTCTCACGAAGACCTTGCGCGATGCGACATGTTGGCGACCCTCCCCACATGGGAAGGCTATCCAATTGCCAATTTGAGCCACGCCGTGACGCTTTTCCTCTACGAATTGCACAGAATGCGAGTTCATACAAGGCAAGGGCGCGATGCTGCCTTACCGGACGTCGTCCCCCTTCATGTTCGCAACGACCCGGGCTTACGGAAGGCGTTCAGAGAAAGCATCGAACAATTTGCCGCGGTGCTTCCTGGCCTTGACGAGCGACGAATGAGCATCCGACAGGCCTTGATTCGTCAGGCGGCCAAAGGGGGAGCTTCCGACGACGAGCTCACGCGTTTGCTGGGTGCTTACCTCGACGCAACCACTGCATTGCAACGTGTTGCAGGCGATGAGGCTTGGTTGAAACAGCGCCGCCGCCGCCTTCCCTTGCGGGATGAAGAGTCCTAAGGCCTGTACGTGGCCCAAGATTTGGGTGTCTCTCGAACGTGCAACGCTTCGAGATGCAACCGATCCCCATAACTGGCCTTCAGAGCCTTGTCGACCCGTGCATAGGCCCATGCGGCGAGGTGTTCAGCCGTGGGTGGGAACGGAAGCACCACGGTCCTGTGTGAGGGGCCCATGGCCTCGCAGGCCGCCCTCCCTGCAACGTCGGTGTCCTGGACCAAAAACGCGTGATCCACGACGTCGTGAATCTCTTCCGTGAGGATGCGCGAAATGTCTGCGAAGTCCAAGACCATTCCAGCATCTGGTGCATCGGCATCTCCAACCAACTCACCGCTCACTTCTGCTTCGAAGCGGTACCTGTGACCGTGCAAATGCGCACATTTGCTGCTGTGGTTTGGGACGCGGTGGCCGGTATCGGTTTCCACCCATCGTCGGATTGTCGTGGTCATGCTTCGTCCTCCTCAAACGTCAGGCACACGGAGTTGATGCAATAACGTTCACCGCCATGCTTCCGTGGTCCGTCGTTGAAGACGTGCCCAAGATGGGCATCACACACGGAGCACCTGACTTCGACGCGCACCATTCCATGCGACCTGTCTTCGATTCGGACGATGTTCGCTTGTGCTTCCTCCGTGTGGAAGGCGGGCCAACCGCAGCCGCTTTCGAATTTGGCATCGGATCGGAACAAAGGATGATTGCAACAAACACATCTGTAGAGGCCGCTTCGCTTTTCGTTGAGCAACATCCCTGTGTACGGGCGTTCTGTCCCTGCTTCTCGTGTGACGTGATACGCCAATGGCGACAGCATGGCTCGCCATTCAGCATCGGTTTTCTCGGTCATCTCATTCCCCCCCATGCGCTGCCCTGAGGGCAAGTGCGTTGGCCAAAACGTCGTCCCACGGTTTGACGTATGGAATGGGATCGACACGACCGATGTCGTGGAATGCAAGGATGCGTTCGACGTCAGAACCGGTCGTGCCGAGGGATCGGCCATCGGCATCCGGAGCGTAGGACGTGAGGGTGTTGGAAAGGATGGTGTCGAAGTCGAGGTTGAGGTCATCACATGATTTCAGACCGTCCATGAGGATCCCTGCTTTGTCCAAATGCAGGTACGGCAAATCGAAGTTCACGTGGTCAGCGTCC
>DUHU01000172.1:0-282 GCA_013330765.1 Candidatus Poseidoniaceae archaeon
GTTGGCCCCAAAACCGGCCTGAAATTGCTTCACAAGCATGGCACCTTGGAAGGCGTGTGCGAAGCCAAAGGGGCCGAAGTCCCTGACAACATCGCCGACATCCGGGCCATCTTCCACGACCATCCTGCCAGCCCGACCGAACCCGCTCAATTGGTCCTCAAGCCCGTCGACGTCGCCGGATTGAAGCAATTCTTGCAAACGGATCGGGCGTTCAGTCAACGCCGGATGGACGAGGCCTTTGAGAAGTTGGAGAACGGCGGGCGCCTCGGCGGCGGTCAAACC
>DUHU01000172.1:601-3985 GCA_013330765.1 Candidatus Poseidoniaceae archaeon
AAACCTCGTTGTTCTCGTTTTGACTCAACTCCGCCTTCGACCGTCGTCGGTGAACGCCCCTTGCGGCAAGGAGGAGCACCGGCATCACGACGAGGAACATGAGGTCGATGCGCCATTTCGCATTGAACGCGATGAGGATGGATTCACTGTCGAAATGGTTGCATTCCCACGCCCTTGCGCCTGAGTACACGATGCCTTCACCGGCCTGGTTTTGGTAGACAAGGTGGAGCACTTCATGCCCTACGGTGATGTCAAACACGAACAAAACAGGCAAGGTCAAGATGGCTCCGAACAACCACGGTCTGCTGACCTTGGACGACGCCAACATGTGTGCGAAAAGCGGCAAAAAGGCAACGAAAAGCACGTAGAAGCCTCGAAATTGTCCATGGCGCAGGATGTTGTTGCAGTAATTGTTGGGCTGGAAACCGATCATCAGGAGGGCGTACATCAACGCTGGAGCCACCACGAGGAGGTACGCCCAAGGCAAGCCCAAAGGAAGGCGCTGCTGACGGTCGAGCCACACCATCACCGCAGGAAGCAAAAACACGGCCACAACGAAGGCGAGATTGACCGCAAGTGAAGGCGTAGGGAGGGCCTGAATGAAATCAACGATCGTGGCATCTTGCGGCCATGCCATGAGGTACGGTTGTCGGAGGTGGCCAATGGAGTAAGCGGTTGGTGAAAACGTACAGCCAATCTGCAGCCACGCTTATCCACGCGTGATGCACCCTCGCGGCATGTCCGACGGCGGGACCGCCCTCGCAAGCGTGGTCAAAGTCGTCGGCCTGGTGGCCGTGCTTCTCCTCGCGGGTGTGCTTGCACGTCGCGGAATGAAGGTCAATTACACCCGAAAAATCAACCATTTTGCGATTTTTTTCATCCCCGTCTTCGTCGACCAACAGCTGGCCTCGGAGACCTTCACCGACGTGGCCTACCTCAGCGTCAGCGCACTCGTGGTCCTCGCAACACAATCCATTTTCCTCGAGAAAATCCGTTCCAAGGTGCCGGTGTTTCAGCTGATGTTCGAAGGTTTTGACCGTCCAGAGGATCGACCGCACACCTTGTTGTGGATCTGGACGCAGTACGCGGCAGGTTTTGCGGTCATGGTGCCCATGATTTGGTGGTTCGGCCATCTGGGATACGAGGCGTTGGTCACGGTGCCCATTCTGATCAACATCGTCGGGGACGGTCTGGCCGAACCCGTGGGCATACGGTTTGGCAAGCGGTCCTACAGCGTCCGTGCCCTGTTTTCTTCTCAGCGCTTCACCAGAACGCTCGAAGGCAGCGCTTGTGTGCTGTTGACCGGCATTGTGGTCATCCTGATGCATGCCGCATTCTTGACCACCCCGCAATTGGTGGCGGGATTGCTGGTGATTCCTATCGCGATGACGCTGACGGAGGCCTACTCACCGCACGCATGGGACACGCCCTTCCTGATGTTGGTCGGATACGGCACCTTGCTCGGCGTGATGCAAATTTGATCACGCGTGAAAGCGGTGTGGACTGGCCACGTGCGGCACGCCATCGGTTTCGATTCGAGCTCCCGTGGCTTTGGCTTGAGGATCCTCCAAGGCTTCCAGCACGCGGTTCACTGGAGCACATGGCACGCCGGCCAAGCGTGCTTCAACCTCGGCCCTGCTCAGGTGTTTGACCGCCGTGGCGACGCTGGCTTCGACCCGTGCCCTGTCCGTCACGCGCCCTGGATTTGTCGCCCAATCCGCGTCCTCGGGTGTCTTGAGGTCGAGCGCTGCCACCAATTTCCCCCACTGGGCATCGGAACCCACCGCGATGGCGACGTCGCCGTCGGCGGCCGGAAAGGCCCGGTACGGAACGAGGTTTGGATGGGCGGTACCCATTCGTTCAGGGTTGGTGCCGCCGACCAAGGCGTTCTGTGCTTGGTTGATCAGCAGGTCAAGGGCGCAATCCCATAGTGAAAGCGTGAGCCGTGACCCGACCCCTTCGCGTTCGCGTCGGAAGAGCGCTGCGAGCACGGCGGCTCCGGCGTGCAAGCCGGTGACCACGTCAATCACGGCCACGCCGACTTTGGCTGGACCACCTTCGGCGTCGCCGGTGATGCCCATCAGCCCGCTTCGTGCTTGCATGGCGAGGTCATAGCCCCCCTCATCACGGCGAGGTCCGTCGTTGCCGTACGCCGTGATGCTGCACACCACCGCTTGTTCTGGCCATGGGGCGAACCATGCGTCAGCCCGCCCAGGGCGGAAGTTTTCGAGGATCACGTCGGCGTTGGCGACCAGTCGGCGAACGTCCTGCAGGTCCTCTTCGTTTCGTAGATTCCTGCGTATGACCTGCTTTCCGAGGTTGACCGAGGTCCAGTATGCGGCGACTTCATCTCCGTCCACTTCGGTGAACGGCGGTCCCCATCCACGGGTGTCGTCACCCCAAGGGGCCTCCACTCGGAGCACCTCTGCCCCAAGGTCCTGGAGGAGTTTTGCGGCGTAGGGGCCGGCCAAAACACGTGAGAGGTCGAGCACGCGAACGCCTTCGAGGGGCCTGAACATGTCGGGTGTTGGGGCCGAGGGCGCATGAAGCCTCGCCGAGCGCCACGTGGACCCCAACCGTCAAGCGAACCGGAGGGAACCAAGGGACGTGGAGGAACGAGGGCGCCTTTGGTTCGCCGCAGGCGGGCTGCTCGTCGTCGTGGCCTTGCTCAGCAGCGCGCCCGGCTTGGACACCACCCTTCTCCTCTCCGTGGACGAGAGCGGTCAGGCTCCGTGGGGTTCGGCCCGCACGGTCGACCCGCTTGCAAGCGACCCGGAGAGCAGCACGGCACTGACACAGGCCGCGTGGTTGGATCCGTTGGGGCTCGGCTTGTTCGGTGTGCATCTGGTCGGCGTTGTGGCGCTCGTCCTGCTTGCTTGGGGCCTTGGAAACCTGCCTCGTTGGCATGAACCCGATGCGGCGTGGTCCCCGTGGCTCGCTTCCATCGTCCTGCTTCATCCCGGCATGCTCTTTGCGGTCGGGCGTGGCTACAGCGAGCCCGTCGGTGCGCTTCTCGGCGGGGTCATGTTGTTGGCGCCCTTGCATCCGAGGCTGGCCAAGCGAGACGCGCTCGGAGCCACGGCCCTCGCCGTGATCCTGAGTACGGGTGCCGCAGCGGTGTTGCTGGCGCTAAAGGGCCTGAACCCGTGGTGGGCAGGCGCTTGGGCGGTGCTGCTTTTTGCATGGAACGGACCGGTTGGCCTTGCACGTCGCTTTGAGGGACATGACGGTTGGAAGGGCCCGCGCCAGGTGGGTGCCATGCTCTCTTTGTTCGTGGCCGTTGGACTTCTTGCAGCCCTGGTGACCGGCGCGGGCAGCGTGGCGGACGTTCGCGGAGGGTGGTGGTGGTGGACCTTCCTGCCGATTGCGGTGTTCGACGTTCTG
>DUHU01000213.1 GCA_013330765.1 Candidatus Poseidoniaceae archaeon
CGGACTGGGCGCCAAGTGGATGCAGCGTCATGCGGTTGCGTTCACCAAGGGTTTGCCAGGAGGTCGCGCGGTTCGGGCGGTGATGCACGACCAACCCGACGAACATGCATTCGCAGCATCGGTAACGAAATTCCTCAAGGGCGCAGGGGCCGAATGAGGCTCAGAAAGAGGATTGCCACTCTTCGATGTCTTGGGTCTCAGCCCAAGATTCGTCCGTGGTTTCGCCGCGGATCTTCAGAACTTCGCGGGCGAGGAGCCAATACACGAGCGCCAAGGAGCGGCGACCCTTGTTGTTGGCGGGGATGGCAATGTCCACGTTACGCAGGTTGTTGTTTGCGTCGACGAGGCCGATGATGGGTAGGCCGGTGTTGACGGCTTCAATGAGGGCCTGCTGGTCGGCAGCAGGGTCGGTCACGAAGAGGACGTCAGGCTCGACATAGGAGCTGAGCGCGGGATTGGTCAGGCTGCCTGGGATGAAACGGCCGACGGCGGCGTTTGCGCCGATGGCTTCGGCAAAGAGGCGAGCAGGTCGCTGTCCGTACTGTCGAGCAGAGACGACCATGACCCGGCCGGGTTCGAAGCGGCAGATGAATTGGGCCACGAGGCGGATGCGTTGATCGGTGGTGGCCACGTCAAGCAGGTACAGTCCGTCATCGCGGACGGTTTGGATGAAACGTGCCATGTCGGCGCTCTTTTGTTGGGTGCCGATGTTCACGGCGTTCTCTTCGTATTCGGAGAAAGGAACGAGAAGCGCGACATCATCGGACATTCGAGAAACCTCAGCACTCGCGCGACTTGAAGCCTCTATTAAACCGCTTCGCTAAGGCACACACCTCGGTTGACGCGCTTAGGGGAATCAGTCAAGGCATGAAGCGGTGTGCTAAAACCATCCATGCCGGCAGAGGGAGAGGTTGCTTCGGCGCTGTCCATCAGCGCAAGCGATCTCGAGCGCCACACTTACTGCCCGATGTCATGGCACCTCTCCCGGGAAGGAGTTGGGGCCAAGGGCGAAGCGGTGGCTGAGGGTGTTCGTCGGCATGCCGAAATCCACTCCAACATGGAGGACGCTCGTGTTGGACGCCAAGCCTACCGTCGCTCGTCGACCATCTGGTCGTGGTGGTTCACGATCGTGTTGGTGTTCTCCCTTGAGAGTTTCATCGTCTACCGCCTGCTGAACAGCGACGCGGATCCTGTTGAGATGGCCCGCTTCATTTCGTCCCTTGCCATCAGTGCTCTTTTGGCCGGTTTGGTCCTCATCTTCTTGCCATGGCGCGAACCGCTCAATTGGTCCGTTCCAGATTCGAAATCTGAATTTGAAGCCACGGGTGTGATGCCAATTTTCAATCCACCCGACTTCATTGGGGGGTGGTTCCAAGGTGGACGTCTGGAAGCGAGTTTCCTCCTTGCATCGATCGTGTTTGGCCTCCACGCCCTCGCGCTTGGCACCTTCCTCGAAGCGGACAACGCTGCTTTCGTGCTCGTGGTTTCCGCCTTCCTTTGGACGGGGCTTGCCTCGTGGCGCCTCCAAGTGCTTCTTCTGGCCCATCAGCAATCGGAGGTGGCGCGCGTCAAGGCCGGCCTGGACAAGAAAACCGAGGTCGTCTATTCGGACGACGAACAAGGCGCGGGCTTGCTCAGGGATCTCGAAACGGGGCTGAGGGGCCGGCCCGATCAAATCGTCATCGTTGACGGCGATTTCATCCCTGTGGAGCAAAAGACAGGAAAGGTCCCGAAAAATCCCCACGACTCTCACCGGATGCAGCTGCTGGCCTACTTGCATCTGGTCGAGTGCGAAACCGGTCGAGCGTCACCATACGGCGTCATTCGATATGGCGAGGAACACGTGTTCCAAATCCTCTGGAACAAAGAGGCCCAAATGGAGTTGCACAACGCGGTCACTGAAGTCAAGCGACTGATGAAAGAAGGCGGTGCGGCCCGGAATCACGAGCGTGTTGGGAAGTGCAGAAATTGCTCCCGGCGGCACGCTTGCCCTGAGCGGCTTGACGCTTCAGCATGAATCCT
This sequence comes from Candidatus Poseidoniaceae archaeon, assembly GCA_013330765.1. GTDB lineage: Archaea > Thermoplasmatota > Poseidoniia > Poseidoniales > Poseidoniaceae > MGIIa-L3 > MGIIa-L3 sp12206u. Next base: position 2,023 of record DUHU01000213.1, read on the forward strand.
CTAGCGGGTATTTCATGCAGTTCCGGTGGATGGTCACCACGACGTTGAAACTGTCCTTGAATTGGTTCGTGAATCCCTCGCCCCAACCGGTCGCATCCACCGTAAGGGTCCATTCACCACGAGCAAATTCTGGTTGTGGCAGGAGGCTTTCCTCTGGAGGATTCGCATCTTGGCAGACCTCTGTGGACCAGGCCACTCCAGCATCGGCGTCGGTCAGCGTCACCTGCACGTTTCGCAATGCACCGCCTGCATCCAAACAGCCGATTTGATCTGAACCGACGAAACTGGCCTTGAAGTACACGTCGATTTGGATGACGGATTCGTCCACATAGAAGGAGGACGCGTTCTCATAGCGCTGTGGAATTGGCTCTGAGAACGTCTTCGAAAAGGCAACACGGTCGTACACCGTGACGATTTCGACCGGGTCACGCTGAGCTTCCAAGAACTCCCGTGCAGGGACCAATCCGATGCACCCTCCAAGGGTGCTGCTCAACAAGAGCACGACGAGTGCCATGACCGTCGGCCGGGACCTCATGACCCTGCGGCGAAGGCGGCGGTTGTGAACATGTCGTCGACGTTCACTCGAAGCTGGCCCCACAGACGGAGCAAGAGGTGGCATCGGCTGGAATGTCCGCACCGCATGCACCGCACTCCGCCATCACGGGCTCCGCTTCTGATTCAGCAGGACGACGACGCGTCGCTGAACGACGACGCTTGGGCTTGGCGCGCTTTGGCGTCAATTCGTCATCCGTGTCTTGTGAGCGTTCTTCGGGATTTGGAAGAGGTGCGTTGTCTTGGAAGGAGAAATCTGCGGTGGCTTCCTCGATTTCGTTGCCGGCCAGACCGCTGTCCGTCAATCCGATGTCGACGTGGACCTTCTCTCCTGGGAGGACGCCTTCTTCGCCGGTCAACTCGAAAAGACGCTCTCGGATGCCAGCATCGGAAGCCGAGAGTTCGGCCCCGTCGTCTTTGAGCGACTGAACGTCGCCCTTGGAGGCGATGATGTCGTCGATGTCTTGCCCGCCGAAGGCTTCCTTTGTCGATTGGAGGGTGGGCGTCACCGAGTTCTCCCACGCTTCGAGTTCTTCCTCGGTCATGGCGTCCAAATCAACGTCCATGGCGTCCAGACGGTCCTGTGCCTGTGTGACTTCTGCTTCCGCCAGATCCATGTTCTCGTCCCAGTCCTCTTCGAGGTCGTCTTCGTCATAGCCGAAGGCCTTCACGGTCGCGGCGAAATCTTCGGTGCCGC
>DUHU01000061.1 GCA_013330765.1 Candidatus Poseidoniaceae archaeon
ACGCATTGAGTGCCTCCGTTGTACATCACCTCTTCCAGCGAGTCGTCTTCAAGCAACGCAGCGAGGTCCCCATAGGGATTGGCTTCGATGGTTCCCTCAACGTGGTAAATCGGAGAGGGGTGATTCGGTTCGTTGTAGATGGTCACTCGACCGTATTGCGCCAAAATGTCCGACATGTTTCAACCACCAATCATCAGGAGGGCCCCGTTGAACAGGACCATGGACGTCATCGTCCAGAAGGGGATCCACCACAGCATGGCGCCCATGCGCCCAAGCATCCGGCCACAAATGGCCACGGCCACGGCGCTGGCGGCGCCGAAGAAGATGGAAAAGGTCGTCGCGATGCTGTCGATTTGGTAGCCTGCACTCGGAGGCGCGAAAAGACCGATGAGCACGGCGAGGAGGCCGGGTAGGCCAATGCAAATGAAGAGCACAATGGTCATCACCAAGCCAGAGAGGTCTTTTTCGCGCTTGTCGATGAGGTCGTTGAGGCGTTGGTAATCGTTCGCCAAGTCGTACATCACGGCCTGAAGGGGCGAGTTTTGTTCGACCGCCGTCTGAATGAGTTGGATGACGCGCTGCACTTGCGACGAACGCGTGCTGGTCGCGAAGGCGGCGAGCGATGCATCGAAACTGGTGACGTGGCTCTTGGACAAGGACTCGCGCAACAAGGCGCCGAAGGGTCCGGGTTGGTTCGCGCTCTGGTCCGACATCACCTCTTGGAGACCAAGCCCCGCTCCGACACCGTCGCTCAAGGCCTCGAGGAAGCCAGGTAGCGCGGCTTCGATGGAACGACGCCGGCGTCGTTCAAGCATCGGAGGCAAACCACCGGCTGCGAAAGCCAATCCAATGGCCATGAGCAACAACAACGGGAGGTTGTCGTTGAAGGATTCCACAAGACGCCAGATCATGCCTTCACCTCACAATCCTGGGTCGGTCGTGTGCGCTTTCCGTCCGATGAACGCCATCAACAAGACCGTCACACCGAGGCCACCCACCGTAATCACGGGAAGCATGGGGATCAATCCGCTCAGGCCCAACATGCCTTGGAGGTCCTTCGGCACGATTTGGGGGGCCAGGGCCAGCACGGCGATGAGAATCGGGGAAAGCATCCCAACCGACAACATCGTCTCAGGCAAGCCCCCAAGTCCCTCGATGTATTCCTTGACGGCTTCCGACCGCTCTTCTTCCATACGACCACCGAGTTTCTTCAGCGTCTCCACGATGTCAGTGTTTTGCGTGAGGTTGGTGTAGAGGGTGTTGAGCAGTCGGCGGTACCCTTCCGTTTCGCTCTTCGTCATCAATTTCTTGAGTTCCTTTTCCAACCCAGGAGATTTCCCGCTCTGCAAACGCTCCAAGACGCCGGCAAAGTCCTCGGAAATCACGCCGTAACCGCCGCGACCGATGGTGTGCATCGCCGCTTCAAGACCGACACCGGAGGACATCATCACGTCAATGGCCCGAATGACGTACAGAATTTCCCTGCTCTCCTCGATCCGGCGCACGTGACCACCTCAATCCTTGTCTTCGAAGAGTTCGAAGGCGAATTCTTCACTGGTCCCGTCGTAGGAGAGGGAGCCGAACACGACCTTGACGTCGCGTTCTTCGAAGGGGTCGTGGATGTAGGGCTGGCCGCCACGGAACATCTCGATCACTTGTTTGTACAGGTCCATGGGCATCAAGCCACGAACCGTGTAGACCGCGCTCTCCGCACCTTCGTCATGGAGGTCATCGCCCTCCCCCCCTCGAACCACCGTTCGGGTGATTCTCCGAGCGATGCGAACAGAGATGTCCGCGTTCTGAAAGCGGATCCAGTCAGCGCTGGTCCTCGCGGTGGCGGGGCGGATGAAGAAGTCCATGCTCGGCATGTGAACGTCTCGACATCCGCGAGCGGACCTTGAATGTGATGGCCGTCACTCCACCAATCGGTACCACCCAAAGTTGGGCTCAAGGATGGAACCCTCGTCGAACAAAGCATCCAACGTGGTGTCTGCCAAACCGGCATCGAAACCGCGTGCGCCCATGTTCCGAATCAGGGTCTCGTAGTCCACGCCCTGACCTTGGTCCAAGGTGGCGATGAGTTGCTTCATCACGTCGTTGGCGTCGCCAGAACTCCCGTCTGGGCTTGCTGCATCACCCTCCTCTCCATCGTTGCCATGAATCGGCAGCTTGGCGGGTTCCGTTCGAACCGCGTCCATACGGCCCTCTGCGATGTCGAGTGCCTGCAACACGTGCAAACGGTACTGTTCCACGGAGGCTCCGTCATAATGTGGCAGCGCGAGCGAAAGGCCTGGAACAAGATGTTCGGGGATGCCTGCCTGCTTCATGGCAGCGGGCCCTTCACTGACCACCGATTGCGCACGCTCGTAGGCGTCGAGGCGTCCCAATGTGGCATGCGCCGTACGGGCCAACCAAGCCGAATAGCGCGAAGGATCGATGCGAACGACTTCCTCGGGCCGCAGACTCGTGTAAATCGCCCCTTCATCGGTTTGGTACCAGCGCGCTTTGGCGACCATCAACACGTGCATGGTTTCGCCCTCCTCGAGGGCGCGGCTCAATTCAAGGATCGATTCGCGGGCACTCTCGGGATCGTAGTCTCCGACGCTGAAGTACATCAGGCCCGAGGGGTCACGAATCTGGCCTTGGTACATCGTCTGTCCCGACGACGTTTCGCGTGCTTCCACGCGCTCGAGCAAACCAGCGACCAAGCAACGGTTCACCTTGGCGCCCAGGCGCGTGATGACGAAGGATGGATCGTACTCTCCAGACCCCTTTTCGTTGAGGGTTGCTTCACCAAACTCGGAAGCAAAAACGTGCCAGGCCGGCTGGCGGCGGATGTTTCGGCTGGGCTCCATCAGGCCACCTCCCAATGCGCTCGGGCTTCGGTGGCCATCAGCGGACCGTCCTCGTCGAGGGCTTCCAACGCTTCAGCCATGAACATGGAACTCCGCTCGTCGACCAACAAACGGCCTCGCACCGTTGCATTGCGGCCAAGGTAGCGCGCGCGTAGGGTTTGCACCCAGGCGTTGGCCCCGTTTTCCGCAATGGCCGCGCGCAGCCCTTCGATGTCGGTGTCCAACAAAGCCAAGGCAGCATCTCGACCAAGGAACACAGAAATCGTGGACCGCTCCCCTTGCATGACAAGCCGGAGACGGACGTCTTCTTGGCCCTCTTGATTGGTGCAGGATTGGTCCTGGCAGACACCGTCGCGCAGCACGCGCCGGCACTCCGTGCAACGTTGAATCAAGCCAGAGTCGTCGCGGATGCTGACGACCAAACCGGTCGTCGAGACGCCAACGCGGCCTCCGCCTTCGGCCAGTTCATCGAATTCGACGTCCACGGTGTGCGTGGCGAAATCGATGTTCTCTTCCCAAGGCGTCGCCTCAAGGATCTCGACCTGTTCAGCGCTGTCGACGGTGATGTCTGGGACGCCTTGCCAAGCCCGAACACGAACGCCCGTCAGTCGCACAGTCACCGGAAGGTCAGCCTCATCGATGGGCAACTCGTCCCACGCACTCATCCGGCAACGACCGCTTGGATCGGCGATTTGCCCGGACCAAAGATGCCGCTCTTCGCCGTCCCGCGTGAAGGTTCGCCGCTGCCACTCATGGATTTCCACGACACAGCGCACGTCGCGTGCGCCGTCCCGCAGGTCTGCAATGGTGGACGCGCTGGCGGCTTCGAGGTCCTCGGCCGTCGCAAAGGCTGCGTCATGGTAGGTCTCAATCGTCGTCGTTCGGCCGAAATTGAGTTCCGGCGTGTCACGGAAGGTCCTGACGCTGGCTCCGTCGATCTTCACCAGTTGCCCCACCTCAACTTCGATGGGATCCCAAGAAAGGAAGCCGATGGAACCGGTGTCGTCGGCCACACGGCCGCGCATGACATCGATGCTGCCGGTGCCGTCGCGTCGGTGAATCACGTCCGGTCGGATGCCAAGGACGCGCGCCACGACGCAGACGTTGCCTTCTTTCGGCAAGTCTGCGATGCTGAGCGGTTCACCTGGCGCCACCACGGGGGCTGCGCCTTCTTCGAGCACGACCACGCGTGTGGATTTGTTGACGTTGATCGAACGCCGCCCTTGGTACTCGTTCACCGAGGCACCTTCCAAACGGAGGATGCTGCCGGCCCTCAACTCGGTCTTCGGGGCCCAATCCTTGTACTCCCATCGCGTGGACGGGGTGCTGGAATCGTACGGTTGGTCCTCAAGAAGACCGAAGGCGATCATGCGTTGTTCGCCTCGTACGGTTTGTTCACGGAGGTTGTGAGAGACGACCTGAACCGTGATTTCCACGTTCTGATCGTCGCCTTTGAGATCCTCAAGCCGATCGACCTTCTTCATTGGCTTCGCCGTTCGCGTCGCGCCAGTGCCGGTGGAACCACCGGAAGACGCCGGAGCGGTGCTGACCTGGAGCTTGCGGATGATGGAGTGCATGGCGTCCTGCGGGGGAATGAAAAACTCCTCCTCGTACTGCCGGAAGGCCTTGACAATGTCCTCTTCAGAGGCCTCTGGACAAGATTCGAGGACCAACGCGACGTGGTCCCCGTACGGGTGGTCGCTCATGCGCGACCCTCCACCTGCATGGTCTTCTCTTCGAGCCAGCACGGTGGACTGGCGGCGGGGTTTCGTGTGGATTGGTTGAGACTGAACACTCCCTTCACCTCCTCGGAGACGATGAGCAAAGTCGAGGGCCTTTGAACCCTCCCGAAACAGAAAGACGGGTTCAAGCAGGGTTCACGCCGAGGGTCCCAGAAAACAACACGTCGGCCAAATGGAGGTGCCCTCCGCTGCGTCCGTCGCGTTCGTTCGGACGCCCGAGAACCACGGCACCAGACAAGGCCTCTGCGAGGTTGCCGGTGACCCCTGCTTGCCGAACTGCACCACGAACCTCACCGTCCACCACGCGGAGCACGCTGGAGGTCGTCACGGAGAAGTCACCGCTGGTCGGGTTGGCCGTGTGCGCACCCATGATGCTGTGGACCACCCAGCCGTCGTCCATCTGACCCACAAGTTCGTCAGGCGAAGGACGCCGTTCGGAGGACGTCAGCACGAGATCCCTGGTGCTGGTGCTTGGCGGCCCTCCAATGGAACGGCTGGCAGAACCGGTGCTCTCCGCATGGTCAACTTGTCCGTCGGCCATCGCTTTTGCTGCATCCCGAATCGACCAATTGACCTGCTTCAACCGCCCGGATTCAACCAACATGCGGGTTTGCGTGGGCACGCCATCCCCGTCGATAGACGCGGTTCGTGCCCCGCCCGCGAGGCGCCCGTCATCCACCAGCGAGAGGTGTCCTGCCATGACCGGCTTCCCAAGCCGGTCCGACCACAGGGATTCCTTCCGAGCCAGGCGAGGCCCGCTGATGGCGGAACCGACGATCATGCCAAACAAGGAGCCAAACGCACCCTCGCTCAGGACCACGTCTTGTGTGCCCGTGACCGGTTCGACCTTGATCGGGTCGCGCGTGCACGCCGCCCACTTCAAAGCGAGGTCAACACAATCTGGCACGGCGGGGAGAAGGTCGTCCGAGGATGCACCTTCCCAGCCGCTGGTGAGTTGGCCGTCAACGTCGATGGTGACCTGGACGCCTGCACCCATCCCGGTGGAGGATGAGGCGCGCTCGATGCCTTCGCTGGACAGGAAAGCCGCGGCCGTCGCGGAGGCGCCGAGGCCTCCTCCGGTGACCACGGCTTGAGGAGACTCAGAAGCCACGTGCGCGAGCATGGCATCGGCACGATCCATCAAGTCCTCCGCTGTCAGATGAGCGACATCGGCATGGAAGGCCGATGGGACGGAGGCGC
>DUHU01000120.1 GCA_013330765.1 Candidatus Poseidoniaceae archaeon
CTCACCGAAGTACTCGTAGGTTCCAGAGTCAGAGTCTGCGCCCCAGAGCTTGATTTCCTGGTCGGGGCAGGCCGTGGAGTTGTGGAGATCGCCCCACTCACGGACGCCATCGTCGTCGTTGTTCGGCGTGGTCGAGTTCATGTCGAGCCCGCCCTTTTCGTGGTTGGCGAGGTCGTTCTCGCTCCAGTCGCTGAAGATCCAACGGAGTTGTGCCATGGACAAGCCGCCCATGTTGGTGACGCACTGGTCGGCCGCTCCACCCTTCTTCATGACGACGGAAAGGCCGTCGATGGCCACGACGAGTTGGGTGACGGTGACGTCGGAGTTGGCGCATTCGTACACACCATCACCTTGCGCGGTGGCTTCGGACTCCTTCCAGTCCCGGCTCATGTCGCCGATGTTGACGGCATCGGCATCGGTGCTGCACACCTTGGAGGCGCCTGCACCAGATCCACCGCCGGCCACGGTGACGGTGTAGTCCGCATTGGCCGCGCTGTAGGCCTGGCCCCAGGCGCTGGCCACGGGGAAGACCGTGCTGCTGCCAGCAATGGCAATCGTTTGCTGTTCGGTTTCGGCTTCGCCTTCTCCAATGCAGCCGGCCAATCCAGTGATCAGCAGCATGAGGACGATGGTCAAGGTGTTTGCATATGTTCCGAGTTTCATGGTTCTCGCTCCTTGTGGTGGCCAGCCACCTCTTGACCATGGATTTGGCCTCTACAGTCTATTTGTTTCTACATACATCTACATAGATAACAATAGAATACATAGATTGCCTATCTACACCCGTACCATATGGAACAAGCAGTTGGAGGGGCCTTGCATGCCAGACGGTGAGTTTCGAAAACTTCAGGTCACCGGGGGCTCGACGATGATTGTCTCCCTGCCAAAGACCTGGGTTCGAGGCAATCAACTGGGCAAGGGCGACATCGTCAGCATTGAAGAGCTCGCCACCGGCGATCTCCGCATCTCGCCAATGCAGGGGAAAGACAGCAAGACGTGCGTCAGCATCGACTGCTGCACGTTGAACGACGGATTGGCCGACCTGCTCATCGGCGCCTACCTCACAGGCACGAGCACCATTGACGTGACGTGCAAGCAGCCCATTCCTCGTGCCATACGCACGGAAATCCGGGACTTTCTGCGTGACACGCGTGGGATGGAAATCGAGGAAGACGACGACCGACGCATCCGCATCGTGTCCATCTTGAATCCTTCAGAGCTTCGGCTTCAGGTGTCCATCAATCGGATGTACATCCTCATCTCCAGTTTGGTCAACGACGCTTTCGAAGTGTTGGAGGGCGAAAGCGACGAGTTGCTTTCAGACATCCAAGACCGAGAGCGGCAAATCGATGCGCGACGTCTGTTGGTCGAACGCCAGGTGGCCTCGGCCATCAAGAACCCGTCCGTGGAGAAGGGGTTGAACGTCGACCGTTACGCTGCGGTGGAGCACGCGAACATCGCTCGGGTCTTGGAGCGCATGGGTGACCACGCCGCAAGATTGGCGTTGCTGGTGCGGGAAAACTCCCATCTTGTCAAGACAAAACCGACGGAAATGCCGCTCCAAGCCATCCCCACCTGGAGCCAAGAGTTGAAGACGCTCGTTCACAACATGTACACGAAGGACGTCAGCATCATTCACCAGGCCAAAACCTCCCTTGTGCAACTCATCGAGGACATCGAGGCGTCGGAAAGCGACCTATGGACCGGACGAAAATCTGCAGAACGGTTGTTCTGTGAGTTTCAAATCTCGGAATCGATCCGGAGGTTGTGCGCCTACGGCATCAACTTCGCTGAGGCCCTGCTCAACATGCTCATGAACGAGCGATTAGAATCCGTGTGAGGTGGCAAAATGTCCATGCTGGAGCGGGTTTGGAAGGAGCGGACCAGATACATCCTGTTCTTTACCAGCACTTCGGTCATCCTGATCACGCTTGGGATCATCCAGACCTTGCTGTTCGAAGCCATCGCGTTCTTCTCCGAAGTCGCCAACACCCGTGGATGGTTTTCCTTCGCCGTGAACCTCTCTGGCGTGGCCTCTGCTGCCGGCCTTGGCGCACTGATGTTGGTCGGCTGTGCGGCCCTTGAATGGCGAATGCGCGTCGATCCAAAGGTGCTGACTCGGATACCCGAGAAAGCGATGCTTCCTCCTAAATCCGCGAGGTATGTCATCGTCGTCGCTGCCCTGCTCGCGTGGGTGCTCATCGATTCCTTCGTCCTCCGTCTTGTGCTTCTCGTGGTCCTGTTCATGTGGAGGCGCGCCGCCAACGTGTTCGTCTTGTTGCCCAACAGCAGCGCAAACAAGAGCGACAGAACGGTGCTGTATGCGCTGGTCGGCGGAGCCGTTACGGTCCTGTTTTTCAGCGCGACCAGGGACTACGGTGGAGCCTTCGGGGAGTTTTTCTTCACGACGCAGTGGACGCCAACCGGAGCATGTGCTGACCGACGGGCCCTGTGCGAAAACATGTCGTTCGGCGTGAACAGCCTGCTCTTGACCACGATTCAAGTGGCCTTTGGCGCCCTGTTTTTGGCGGTGCCGCTTGGTGTGGGTTGCGCCATCTACCTGAGCGAGTATGCTTCACCACGTCTCGTGTCGGTGGTCAAGCCGACCTTGGAGCTGCTCGCTGGCATCCCCTCTGTGGTTTACGGCTTCTTCGCCTTCATTTACATCGGTCCGCTGGTGGTCCAGTTTGGGGAATACGCCTTCGCGCAAGGCTGGATTGACGCGCCCCCAAACGTGCTGAACCCGATCAACGGGGCCATCGTCGTGGGCGTGATGATCCTCCCCCTCGTGGCCTCAATGTCCGAGGATGCTTTGCGCGCGGTACCAAACGAACTCCGCGAGGGGTCGCTCGCCTTGGGCGCCACCCGCATTGAAACCACCTTCCGCGTGATGATTCAGGCGTCGCTGTCTGGCATCTTGGCCAGCATCATTCTGGCCTTGTCAAGGGCGGTCGGCGAAACCATGGCCGTGACCTTGGCGGTCGGGACCGTCGCGGTGTACACATCCAACATGTTCCTTCCAGCGCAGACCATGACCGCATACATCGCCCAGCGTGTTGGTGGTGACCTGCCCTTCGGAGAGATCGGTTACATGACCATCTTTGCCGTGGGCCTCTACCTCTTCGTCATCACGCTCTGCTTGAACCTGCTCGGCAACAAGGTGTTGTCCGCATACCGGGAGGCGTACTGATGAAGAAGGACATCGACCTTCTGAAGAAGCGCAACCGGAAGCGCCGCGACCTCATGGAGCGTGCCGGTTCGACCGGGCTCGCGCTTTCGGGATTCATCGGCCTGATGTTCCTCTCCGTACTCGTCTGGCAAATCGCGGTCCCGACCTTCATCGAGGGAGAGACCGGGCAGATTGAGCCTGCCTCTGAATTCATTCCTGTGTCGGAATACGTGCTGAAATGGGATCATCCAACCGTGACCGACGACGGTGCGCTGATCGGCGATCCGGTCGTGCTGGAACTCACGTGGGACGACGGCGAAACAGAGCGGACGCACAGCATCGCGGTGACGGTGACGTCTGAACGGAACCTTCGGGAAGACATCGTGATCAACGCCTCCGGCGTCTCCACCGAAGCGGTCGAGGTCGGGAAGAAGACCAAGTTCTACATCCAGTCGAGCCTGAGGGTACCGGTCGACATCCATCAGACCTCCGGCCCGGTTCCTGCGGCGGACGAGACCGGGTCTCCTACCGTCTCTTCCTTCGTCATCAGCGCGGACGTCAGCGTGGTGGTCGACGACGGTCGCTTCGTGTCCCACCCTCTGACCATGGTGGCATGGTTGATGCTCGTGTTCGTCGTGGTGTTGCTCTCCTACCCCATGCCCGCCGTGCTTTCCGCCATGGAGGCCTTGCTGAACAGGCAAGCAACGATCAGATACACCTTCTATGGCCTTGCGGCAGGCACGCTGGTTCTGGCCGGCTTTACCCTCGAAGCGTGGCTGGGCGCAGGGTGCTGGACGGTGAGCGCTGTTGGCCTCAACAGAACGCTCCAAGGCATGGAGCGTTTGAAGTCGCAAGGACGAGACGTCATACAATTTGATCGCCTCAAGCATTCGATCACCAACCGTGAAGGCGTGTTGATGTGGTCCAGGATGCTCCTGGTGTTCTCCACCCTGTTCATCCCCTTGCTGATCGACGTGCCTTTCCTGACCGAACGTTACCAGGACATCTTCCAGCCGTACGCGTCCGGCATTCGCTCGGCCTTCTTTGGCACCATTTGGGTCATGGGCATCGCCATGGTGGTGTCCATGCCCGTGTCCATCGGCGCAGCCATTTACCTCGAGGAGTACGCTGCGCCCACCAAGACCACGAAGTTGATTCAGGCCCTTGTGACCAACCTTGCAGGTGTTCCGTCCATCGTGTTCGGCATGTTTGGGCTGGCGATTTTCGTCAAGCAGGGCGGTATCGGACTCGGGCTTGGACCATCCATCCTCGCAGCGGGCCTCACGATGGGCGTGATGGCCATGCCAATCATTGTGCTGGCCAGCCAAGAGGCCCTACGCAGCGTGCCCACCTCCCTTCGGGAATCGGCCTACGGGGTCGGGTGCACGCAGTGGCAAGTGACCCGCGACCACGTGCTTCCTTCGGCCATGCCCGGCATCATGACCGGGAGCATCCTTGCCATGAGCCGCATCATGGGCGAAGCGGCGCCCCTTGTGGTGGTCGGTGCAGCGGCACTGGTCTTGTTCGATCCAGAACCGTTGGCAGGCCTGCTCGGCGGAAACAAGGGCTTCACCGTCATTCCAATCCAGATTTACTTCTGGACCTCAGAACCAGAACACGCATGGCACTCGATGGCCGCGGCGGCAAGCATCACGCTGATCTTGCTGCTCGCAGCGATGAACAGCGTCGCCATCGTGCTTCGACAACATTTCCGAAAGAGGCTGAACTCATGAGCGAAGAAATTGGCGGCGAGATGGTCCCAGACTCCACCAGGGAGCTGAACATCGACGGTGAACTGGACATCATGATCGAGGATTTGGACCTCTGGTACGGCACAAAACAGGCCTTGCACGGCGTGTCCCTGCCCATCGCAAAGAACAGCGTCACCGCCCTCATCGGCCCGTCTGGATGCGGGAAGAGCACCCTGCTTCGAACCATCAACCGAATGAACGACCTCATTCCCATTTGCAAGTATGAAGGCACCATCACCAAGGGAGACGTGGTCATCACGGACAAAGGGGCAGATTTGGTCGAATTGAGGAAGAGCATCGGGATGGTCTTCCAACGACCGAACCCCTTCCCGAAATCCATCTACGACAACGTCGCGTATGGCGTTCGCCTTCATCATCAACCCACGCGCGATGAGTTGGACGCCATCGTCGAAAAGAGCCTCAACCGGGCTGCGATTTGGAACGAGGTGGCGGACCGCCTCCACGACCTGGGGACATCGCTTTCCGGCGGCCAACAACAGCGCTTGTGCATTGCGCGAACCATTGCGATTGAACCCGATGTGATCTTGATGGATGAGCCGTGCAGTGCGTTGGACCCGATCGCCACAGCCGCCATCGAGGAACTGATCCTTGAGCTGAAGAAGGACTTCACCGTGGTTATCGTGACCCACTCCATGTCCCAAGCCGCACGGGTCAGCGATTACACCGGCTTCATGTACCTTGGTCGCATGGTGGAATTCAACAAAACCGAGAAAATTTTCTCGGAACCAGACCAGGAACTCACGCAACGGTACATCACCGGACGCTTTGGATGAGGTGAACACGCATGCCCCCGATTCGAACAGGACTTGACGAACGCATGAAGAGCATTCAGCAGGAGCTGAAGGAATACTTTGAGGAAGCCCAGCATGTGTATGCTGATGCCATTGGTGCGTTCACGAAATTGGATTCCCAAGTGTACTCTGAAGCGAAAGCAGTCCGAGCCAAAGCGCGTGAAGTCAACTGGGACCTTACGAACAACCTGCTGCTCATTCTCTCGCTCAATCAACCGCTCATGAAGGACCTCAGGATCGTCGCGACCTACCTGCGCGCAGTGGACACGGTCGAACGGCTGGTTCGTCACGCGCGCGACATCGCGCGCTCGGACCGCTCCATCGACGAGAACGCGGATGAACTTCCTGACGAGATCGTGCAGCCCGTGTGTGACATGCATCGCTCGCTCAATGCCCTCATCGACATCACGGTCGAGTGCCTGACCAACGGGAGCGAAGTTCCCGGAGACGAAGTGAGGGCGTTGTGGAGCGCGGTCAAAGCATCGCACGCCGAAGCCGTGACCGCGCTTTCTGTGCTGAAATCCGATGCCATGGGCGGCAAGCACGCGCGCCTCGAGGTCGTCAACATCGTCAACCGCGTTGACCGATCGGCCTACAACATCGTCCGTCTCAACGGCATGTGGCACCATGCGCTCAACAACGAGAACATCATCCTCGATTGAGCAAAGGTTGGTTTTGCACGTTCACGAGCACAACCGGAAAGCGATGTGGTGGTGAAGGTGCAGGAGGCAGGATTCGAACCTGCGAACCGTTACGGACTGGGACCTCATCCCAGCGCCTTTGACCAAGCTGGGCGACTCCTGCGTGCAAGCCGTCGGTCCGTCCTCCTGTATTTGAACACCCCGACGATGGAGTTCGGCGCAGGGAAGGCTCACTCGGATTCGTGTTGCCCGGGCGTTGAGTAAAAGATGGAGCAGCAGGTCAGTGAGCCGTCGGCCGCACGGATTTCGCTCATGTCCAATACCAGAGGCTCCAACCCCATCGCTTCCACCGTCGCGAGCACGGTGGGGTAACCCTCGGCGACGATGACCCGCCCCGTGGGCAAACCGATCGTGTTGCAGCCGTAGACCTCCTCGGCCGGCATGACGTGAACCGTGCACCCCTCGGGCAGCGTGCCAAAGTCCTCGGGAGCAAGGTAGCCTTCAGGAATGAGCACGTCTTTGTCGGTCGGCGTCGACGATATCGAGGTCAGGTGCAAGGCGGTGGCGGGAATGTCAATCACGCGAAGTTCGTATCCGAGGTGATCGAGCAGCAGGCGCAATTCCTCAATCCCGGCGTCGTTGGTTCGGCTGGACCGGCCCACGAAGAACAGGTTTCCAAGGCGCAGGAGGTCCCCGCCGTCCATCCGAGCATCGCCGTCCATGCGGCAAAGCCGTCCGCCGTGCAACTGGCGAACCAGGAAATCCGCAACCGGAGGTTGTTCCCCAACACGGCTTGGGTGGCCAGGGACGGGAAGGAGAACGTGTCCATCGATGACCACGGCCTGGTCCTCGACAAAGATGCAGTCCGGATGAGCATGGTCCGCGGGAAGGACGGTCACTTCGACGCCGTTGTCGATGAGGGCCTGGCGGTAGGCCTGGTGTTGGGCTCGAGCGGCGGCGATGTCCGTCGGACCAGAGCCGAAGAAACGGGCCAAGGCTTCCGGGTAGGAATCCGGCACGGCACGCACGAGGGCGTGCCGTTTCTGGTCCAGACGGACCGTTGCCATGCATGTCCGGCTGAATGTCCATTCATAACTCTATGCTGAATTAGAGAAACTGGTTTCCGGCATCCGACAAAAGGAGTGTACCACTGTTGGGAGAAGCATCATGTCTTGCGAACCACACGGGGGGCCATGCAGGAACACTTTGAGTTCAATCCATCCTATGCCATGTTGACCCTCGCCATGTCCCCCGGCGAGCAAATCAAGTCCGAACCTGGGGCCATGGTGTCCATGCAGGGGTGCGAAATGGCCACCGGTTCCAGCGGCGGGTTCCTCAAGGGCCTGAAGAAGATGGCCTTTGGTGGCGAGTCTTTCTTCCTGAACACGTTCACTGCCGGACCTGCTGGCGGCTGGGTGTCCCTCGCACCAAGCGGTCCAGGTGACATCCAAGCCTACGACGTCTCCCCCGGCCGTGAGTTGTTCATCCAGGGCGGATCCTACCTTGCGTCCACCATGGGCGTGGAGACGGACACCAAGTTTCAGGGCATGAAGGGGCTCTTCAGTGGCGAGTCGGCCTTCTTCATCCGCGCCTTCACGCAACAAGAAACCGCTCGCGTCTACTTCAACTCCTTTGGCGCCATCAAGGCCATCCCCATTCAGCCCGGCCAAACGATCACCGTCGACACCGGCCACGTCGTGGCCTTCGAATCCACGGTGCAGTACACCGTCAACAAGGTCGGTGGCCTGAAGTCGCTCGCCTTTGGCGGAGAAGGGCTCGTGATGAACTTCACCGGCCAAGGCACGGTCTGGATCCAGACCCGCAACTTCGGGGCGCTCGTTGACCGCCTGATGCCCTTCTTGCCGACGGGCCGCTGAACGGAACGACCGCTTCGTTCAACAGGGGGCGACGCCCCCGCGGGTCATGGCTGGCTTGGCGCGCACCGCGCTGCTCGCGCTCCTGATGTTCTGCGCGCCGCTCAGCGGCTGCGTTGGGAACGACGACGACGTCACGATGCCGGCCGTGGAGGACCTCGTCGTCCGACCGGACGTATGGCCAGCCGGCGAGTGGACGCGCGTGACCTTCAGCGCCGAGGCTCCGCTCTCCGTCTTTGTCCCTCACTTCCTCCGCAGCGTCAACGGCGGTTACGTGCAGAACGGTACCGTGCTCAACCTCGACGTGGGTGACGAAGTGGAAATCGAGGTGTTGCCCAGCGCCCGCTTGAGCGAGGCCATGCTGATGCTCGCCCCCATCGGAACCGACTCCTTTCCCATCCGCGACGCGGGTGAATCGTGGGAGTCGTGGACCGCTCGAGGAGGGCCATCTGGAGCCACCCCCAGCACGCCCATCGCGGTCACGCCAAACAACGAGGGTGGAGAACACGCCCTGATGCGAACCACCAACGCGTCTGAAGCAGGCGAGGTCCTCCTGACGCAAATCCCGCTTGTTCGCGGGGTAAACGAGGCGTTTGGAGAGGACGAGGGACAAGCCCAAACCGTAGGCTGGGTCAACGGTCGGGACGTCTACGATTGGTTGGAAATGATCACCGACGAAACGCCCGACCCCACCGATCCCTACGACGGAGCGGTCGGTTACTTGGACCGGTGGGTCGGCAACGGCGTCCCTGCCTACGAAGACGCCATCGCGTTCTTCTCCGGCGTCCTCGAAGGCTACGGCCTGCGCACCGAAGTCCAGCGCTTCCAAGCCAACACCGGCTGGGCCGTCAACATCTGCGGCTACAAGGACGGGTCGTTGGCTCCCGACGAGTGGCTCGTCTTTGGCGCCCACTTTGACGTC
>DUHU01000012.1 GCA_013330765.1 Candidatus Poseidoniaceae archaeon
GCACGGAGAGAGTTCATGGCGGACATGCATCGGCTCTCCCCGTCCTCGTGGAACAGGTACGAAACCTGCCCTCGCATGTATTGGTTGAGCCGCCAAGGCCTGCCTCGGAAGGCAGGCATGGCCGCGTCGTTGGGCACGGTCATTCACGCGTCGATTGAGGACGTGTTGAACATGGACATCTCGAACCGGCCCAAGGCGAGCATGGGGTGGCTTCCAGGCGTTGGCGAGGGCTTCCTTCGCGATCGCTGGAACGAAGAAAAAGACGTATTTCACGCCACGCCGCGGCACGGTCGGTGGAAGGACGACCGCTGGAAAGATGCAATGGACGGGCACCGCGGAGGCATCGACCTTCTCCTTCGCTGGGTCGGTGTCGAGGGCCTTCCTCACGATCGAATCACAGCGGCCCTATGGACTCGCGTCCAAGAACGCATGATTGCGGTTGAGGGTGAACTCATTTCCCGTGACGGACGACTTGGTGGCCGGGTGGATTTGTTGTTGAACGACGTGGACGACGCCGGACAGACGGTGGCTTGGGTGGTGGCCGACTTGAAGACCGGACGGGCGCCCGAAGGAGCGCTAAAGCCGGAGGTTGATCGGCAACTCAGGTTCTACCGAGACGTGCTTCTCGCCAACAACCCCGAGGCGCCCAACGTGCGGGCCGAGGGGTGGTACACCCTCAATCGGACCACGTGGCGTGCTTCGAACGACGGGGTATTGGAGGACGCGTACGCGGCTTGGGAGGCCACACGTCCAACAGAAGAGCCGCTTGATCCGACTCCTGGTCCAGACAGTTGCGGAGGGTTCTGTGACTGGAAAGCTTGGTGCGGCCACTGGCTGCGCTGGCGCCAGACATCAGGCCGTTTGGACGAAGGCGACTTTCGTGATGCGGTGGTCCGCGTGGTCCGACGGCCCGCCGGTTCATCGACGGTAGAGGTGGAACGACTGCTTCCCGGCGAGGGTCTTGACGAGGTGGTTGACGGTGGTGGCCGCTGTTCCATGCTCTTCGTGGGCAGTGCGCTTCCCAAATTGGAAGCGCTGATGGACGAAGATGCAGCAGCGCCAATTTTCATTGGAAGCGCGCTTGCCAAAGGGCACCAATGGCGCGTCGGTGATTGGTGCGACGTCCTTCCGTGGACACCGCACGCCACGTGATCATGCAAGATGCGCCTTCAGGACGTCGACGTCCTCTGGCGCGAGGCCTGATGCCGGCGAAAGCAACCAATTGAGGTAGCGAGGATCTTCTGCAGCAACTTCACGCAAGCTCCTGCTTCGGTGGCGACCAAAAGCGAGGATGAACCGCCCCTCGTCCTTGCGTATGCGCCCTTCTGCATCCAAAGGCGACAGGTCTTGCAGCCCACGCCCAAGGCTTTGGGCGTCACGCCGCCCTTCTCCATGGATGAGCCAATGCTCCAGCTCTTCGATGGGACGACGGAACGCGTGCGCATGGTCCACCGTGAACCGCCACAGCAGCATCAGGGAGGCGGCGGCGTCGGCGCCGGCCGTGTGGGCTTTCTCAAGCCGGATGCCGTGGCGTTGGCAGAGTGAACCGAGGTTGTGTGGTCGGCCGACCTTGAGCCTCCTTGCTGCTTCCAAAGTGTCCAAGACAGCTTTGGGGCGAGGCGGAAGCCGACCAAGGCGCATGAATTCAGCATCGACCATGCCCATGTCGAACCGGCGAACGTTGTGGCCAACAAGGACCGAACCTTCGATGGCGTCGAAGAGCTCGTCGGCCACGTCACGAAACAGCGGAGCGCCGCGGACGTCGCCGTCGTAGATTCCGTGCACTCGGCTTGCCTCGATCGGGATTGGACACCGCGGGTCAACCACGTGCTCAATGTGGACCCGTCCCCCGTCAGCGTCGCTCCCAACAAGGGCGAATTGAACGATGCGAGAGCGCGTGGTGGAGATGCCGGTCGTCTCGGTGTCGAAGGCCAACACCCGCTCACCTGCAAGCGGGTCCACGGCCATACAGGCGAGTTTGGCACCCCCTCCTTCAACCTCTCCGCTCACCGCAGGTTCCTTTGGTTGCGCCGGGATGGACCGCCATGCGCTGGCGGAAACGCGAGTCTTCCCCGGAAGCCGAAGAAGAGGAAGAGGACCCAAACGCAGGCTTGTCCGAGGCTGACGTGCAAGACCTCGCAGCACAACGTCAGGACAGCGTGGAGGCGGCGGGTGCTTTGCTTGACGGGCCAACGGTGACCGTCAAGCTCGAGGAAGCCGCTCCAACCCCGACTCCGGAATACGACGTCGGGGACGTGGACGTCGATGCCCTGCTTGACGATGGCCCCGTGGAGCCCAGCATCGACCATTCCGAATTGAACGTGGTTGTTCACGCCGACCTGGACGAGCTGACAGATCCGCTGGCCGATGCGCCAATCGTGGGTGATTTGCCCGTGGAAATTGAGTTTGAGAACGAAGACGAATGACGCTGGAGGGACCGCACGGTTCAGAAGGAGAGAGCGTCCGTAACACTTCATGGACCGAGGCGGGACGTCGATTCGTCGCGCCCTCCTCATGCTCAGTTTGATGGTTGGAAGCCTGCTTTTGCCAGGATGCATGGAGGCCCTTGACCTCACGGTGAGCCCGAAAGCCAACCTCGAAGTCTATCCTTCGGTGATTCAGGAGGGCGAGATGGTCACCCTTGACGCCCGCGCCTCGGAGGCGGTGGAAGGCGTCTTGACGGAATGGAATTGGGACTTTGGCGACGGGACCACCGCGACCACGGTGATCGGCTTCACGTCGCATCGTTATCTTGCGTTTGGCATTTACACCGTATCCGTCACCGTGGTCAACGACCAGGGAGGCGAAGACCAATCCTCTTCGTTGGTGACGGTCAACGGGGCGCCTGAAATCGTCCTCGATGTTCCCACCCTGATTCGTTCTGGAGACACCGCCTTGCTCGATGCCAGTGCATCGACCGATCCTGAGGGGGCTCCCTTGAGTTTCGTGTGGGATCTCAACCTCGCGGTCGACAGCGACGGCAATGGCCAGCCGGAAGACGACGTTGACGCCATCACGCCCGAGGTGCTCATCCCGACCGAGACCAGTGGACTGATCCGTGGTCGCCTGACCGTCGAGGACACCGATGGAGGCATGGTCACCGAGGAATTCGAATTGAACGTCACCGCACGCCGTTTCGCCCTCAGTTGGGCCGAGGAGACCGTGTCCGTATCGTGGGATGGCTACCTCGACCAAGGCGACCGCTGGGAAGCAAACCACCTGCCCGGGGAAGGCGTCCGAATCATGGCCTACGAAGCCCTGCTGGAACTTGAACAAGACGTGCTTGTGCCGTCGGACAACTTCACCCTCGTGGTTGAGGTGCCTGCGGACGGCTACATCAGCCGGGCCCAAACCACGCCGGGGAACATCACTCAAAACACGCCAGCATCCGCCGAATTGGAAGACGACGGATTGAATCCAACTCCGGAGGACGCCATCTACGAAGGGAACTCGGCGGAAGAGGTCCTCGCACAGGTCATGAACCAACCCGGCGCTCGATTCGGCCAAGGGAATTGGACCTGGGCCGTGATCGCCGACCAATCTGACCCGGACGGCTTGATTCCCGGCGCCCCTGATCCGGACCCTGGCAACGACTGGACGCTCGAAGTTCGAATCACTGTCCTCGTTCCACGCTTGGTGGAGATTGCCTACGAGTGAGCCAAGCCTGCCGTGGCGGACAAGGCTATGAAGGCCCGGCCATTGGCATGGAGTGAGCCCTATGGTCGGTCAAGTTGAGGTCAGCCGTGTCGGCATCCGCGACGGTCTTTCCGTGGACCTTGCAGTCCAGATGGAGCATCCAGGCGACTACGATTTCCGCCCTTCGCTTCACTTTGAACACACGACGCTCTCGGTGCGAAGCCTCACCGACGGGTCAACGCTGGTGGAGGTGCCCCTCGACCAGGAACAAATCAACGCGATGTTGGCCGACCGGGCCGTCACGCTTCGCATCAAGTTCAGCGTGACCGGCATGCATGGGCGCCTCAACATCATCCACCCCATTATCGCGGACGGCAAGGCAAAGAAACTCGCCAACGCCAATTGGAAGACCAAGCTCCCTGTGGACATCGCTTGAAGGGAGGTCCCACAGGACCATTATAGCCATAGAAGCGTGTTCTTCAGGCCATGCCTCGACGGGTTGGAGCAGGAAGTCAGAAGCGCGCACGTCTTGAACGTTTGAAGCACGAAGTGTTGCGTTTTGTGCTTGCCAATCCAGGGTGCTCGGCCCAATCCATTGTCGCTGAACTGGCCAACGATCGGGCCATGCGAAACCACGGACTCACGCCGCGTAAGATCGGATTCTTCATTCCACGCTATCTTGCTGACAGGTTGACGTGGTGGCAGGATCACGTGGCTGGACGCCGGGTGTACGGCGAAATTGGCCATGACGTCGTTCCTGAGCCCTGACGACGCAACGCCCATGTGGCGAACCCCCGTCCTCAGGGCATGGGCGAGGGCGCGGCGTACTTCGACCTTGACGGGACGCTCCTCGATGCCTCGAGTGAAAAAACCCTGACGGGCACCCTGCTCCGCCGCCGTCCTTGGCGACTTCCCGTCGGGCTGACGTCCTGGTCCCTTCGCACATTGGGCAACCTCCTGAGGGGCCGAGCGCCATACGACGCGTTGCGAAACCGAGGACATTTCACCGGCGCAACGTGGGACACGCTGGAAGCGCTCTCCGAAGAACTCGCCAGAGACGTGCTCATGCCACGCGTGCCGAAGGAGGCGCTTGAGCGGCTTGCATGGCACCGCGAACAGGGCCACCGCTGCATCCTGGTGACCGCCACCGTCGCGCCAATGGCTGAAGCGATGGGACGTCACCTCGGCATGGACGCCACGTACGGATGTGGACCCGCCCAACGCACCGGTCGCTTGTCGGGTTCAGAACGAGGTTGGTCCGTACCCCGTCGAAAGGGCAAGGTGCCCGTGGTCATGGCGGACGCGGAAGCCAACGGCCACGACCTCGCGGAATGTTGGGCGTACGGCAACACCCATGCCGACAGTTGGTTCATGCGGGAATGCGGACACGCCATCGCCGTGAATCCCGAAGGTGCGTTGGTGAAGGAGGCCGAGGCGCGTGGCTGGGAAAAAGTGCAGTGGCGCGTCGCGTAATGCATGGCATGCCAGCATCACAACATGTGGCGGCCCCACCGCGATTCGAAC
>DUHU01000097.1 GCA_013330765.1 Candidatus Poseidoniaceae archaeon
GCCTTGCCAGCGAATGCCGTTATGCCAATCTGGCTGGCCACCATGGGTCTCGACAGCGAGTTCCTTGAGGGACTGCCTGCATTGCTGCTGATTTTGCTCCCATTCATGCTCGTCAGCATAGTGGTGGCCATGGTCAAATTGGGCGAGGCTTTCTCCACGCCCCTTTTTGCGACCACCGCTTGTTCGCTGCCGATATCGCTGTGGGAGAACATCAACCAACGCAACAACGGATGCCTTTCCTTTGGATTCCCTGGTTCCAGCGGATGCCCACCTGACCCGCCTGGCTACGAACTGCCGCGCACGGTGATGATCTTCTTCCAAATTGGCGTCATGCTGCTCGCTGTCAAGTCCTTGCAGAAGGAGAACTGGAAAGGCATGTACGGCTTCCTGTACGCGGCTTACATCTCCGTCGTGGTGTACCTCATCGCCTTTGTGTCCGGCCTTTGGTCCTGACACCGGTGAAATTCCGATGCTCAAAAAGGGTCATCGTGGTCTCCACCGAAGGTGAAACCATGGCATGGATGATTTCTGAGGCCTCTGCTGAGCATTTCCTTGACGACTTTGGACCGGAAGTTGCGGCCAGGATCGAATCCGACGTCTTCGATGTGGATTTGATTGAGGAACTGATGCACGATGACGAACAAATGCTCCTGCTCGCCAAGGAATACGTGGCCTGGTTGGCGGATGAGCATACTTCAGCCATCACGGAGGAGCATGAGGAGGCCTACGAGGAAGCCCGGTGTTCCGTCTGGCGCTTTACCCAAGGAGAGGCGTGGATGGAGGTTGAAGCCGGCACATGCCGCGTGATTCGTCAATCTGGCTCGTTCCCAATCGACCTGATTGAGGTTGAACCGAAGGACTGACGTCCTCGGCAAGCGAGCAGGCCCCATGGACGCCATCAACCTGCTCGAGAAAGCGGGCCTTGTCGACGCCTTGTGGAGCCCGCGTGTGGTCGGGGAATTGAACGACGTGCAGGTCAAGGTGGCCCGCATTCACGGCGACTTCGTCTGGCACGATCACGAGGACACCGACGAGCTCTTCCTCGTCATCCAAGGCAGCATGCGCGTGGAATACCGCGACCGTGCCGTGACCCTCAACGAAGGTGAGATGCACATTGTCCCCAAGGGGATCGAGCACCGTACCGCGGCCGATGAGGAATGCTGGTGCGTCATCATGGAGCCGCGTGGTGTGGTCAACACGGGCGAGGCGGGTGGGGAACTGACCGCCGCCAACGACGTCTGGGTCTGAGGACACCTCCGCACGTCTGATGAACCACCCCCGGAACGAAGGGGCATGGTGCGCGCGGAGGACCTCGTGGTCGAGACCTTCTTTGTCGGTCCGCTCCAAATGCGGTGTTCCGTGGTCTGCGACACGTCGACCGGGGACACGGTGGTCATCGATGCCGGTGATGAACCAGACCGGCTCATCGCGTGGAACGACCACGGCGAGGGTGCAGGGCCCAACTGGTCCAGTGCAGCCGGTCCGGTGGGTGCTGGCGACCGCACGGTCGTGGCCTTGCTGAACACTCACGCTCATTTCGACCACTCCGGTCACATACCGACCGTGCGAGAGCATTGGGGCGTCGAGTGGTGGCTCCACCCGGACGACACCTTCCTGCAGTCCTTGGCCCAACAGAGCGCAGCCCGCTGGGGACTGCCGCCTTTACCGGAACCGGCCTTGGCCGATCATGACCTTGCGCACGGTGAAACGGTCCACATCGGCAGCCTTGCCTTCGAAGTCCTGCACACGCCAGGCCATACCCTCGGCGGCGTTTGCCTCTTGCTTCGGGTTGAGGGCGCCGCCGACCACCTCTTCGTGGGCGATACGCTGTTTGCGGGCTCGGTCGGTCGCACGGATTTACCCAACACCGGTGGCGACTTCCAACTGTTGGCCACTTCAATCCACACCCACCTCTGGCCCCTGGACGGGGACACCGTCGTGCATCCAGGACACGGACCGCTGACGACCATTGGCCATGAGCGGGAAACGAACCCCTTCGTTGGCGTTGGGGCAGGCGAACACGGCACCTACGGCCGCGGAAAGTACGCCTGACCTGACCCTTGTCCGTACGAAATTGGCGGCAGGTTCAAGTCCGCAACGAAGGGTTCCTGCTCATGCAACCCGCCCCTGAGCAGCAGCCTCAGCAACCCCAAATCATGGGTCAAACGCAACCTATGATGCAACAAGGATACGCCATCCCAGTGGGGAACATGCATGCGGTTCCAGTGCCCTCGACGATGGCTCTGGTGGCCCTCATTTTGTCCATCGTGAGCTTCTTCACCTGTGGGGCATTAATGTCCATTCCAGCGTTGATCATGGCGAACAGCGCGTTGAAAATCACTGACCAGATGCCTGGCCACCCAGATGCGAGCATGGCGAAAATCGCCAAAATCGTCTCGATCATTTCCATCGTGTTGACGGCCTTGGGCGTGCTTTTCTACGGCATCCTCATCGCCATCGTTCTGTCTAACCCCGCCACGACCGGCGTTTAAACATCGAAGACTCGGAATTAGTGGCTCACTGGCCGCCTATTGGCGGCCAGTGGCCTGATGTTCCTCAAACGAGGAACGAACGCTGCCAAGCGTCCTCCATGACTGCCCAAGCAGCTTGGGGGTTCGCCTGAAAGGCCCGATGTAACGCATCGGGCAAATGCTGCAGACGCTCTTCACGGAGAATGGCGACCATTGACATAAAGCCCTCGATCGCGCATCGCGTGAGGAAGGCGCTGATATCGGCAGCGTTGTCGAGCACCTCCACCAACTCCTCCATCGCGGCATCCCGCTGAGGTGAGGTCACCAGGGACCCCTCCAAGACGAATCGGCACTGTGCGCCGATTCGAAAAAGGTGGACAAAACGCCCACCTCACAATTTGTGTTCATTGACACGGTTTTCCTGCTTCGTCGAGGGTTGAAAACCCCATTGGTTCAGGACATCATGCCTGAGAGGGTCGAAGTCAACACTGGAAGCGCTTCTTCCCACGTGGCCACGATACCGTAATCGGCGTGCTTGAAGATCGGTGCATCCGCGTCCTTGTTGATGGCCACGATGTACTTCGAGGAGCGCATCCCGGCCAAGTGCTGAATGGCACCGGAGATGCCGACGGCGATGTACAGGTTCGGGTTGACCGTCTTCCCGGTCTGGCCCACCTGCATGCTGTGAGGGATGTCCTCCCACGTGTCGACGGCGGCGCGAGAAGCACCGACGGCAGCGCCGATGGTGTCCGCGAGGGTCTCCAAGTGGCTGAAGTTGTCAGGCGATCCCATGCCACGGCCGCCGGACACAATGATGTTGGCTTCTGCAACGTCGAGACGCTCGCTTGCTCGGGCCATCATTTCAACGACCGCGGTGCGAACGTCGCCGGTGGCATCGACCACGGACACGTCAGCAGCGCCGCCAGATGCGGCAGGAGCGAAGACGTTGGCTCGGAGGGTGATGACGGAGGCACCGTCCACTTCGACGGTTTGCATGGCCTTGCCCGAAAGGATCGGAGAGGTCATTTGGCCGCCGTTCAAGGACACGACGTCCTGCACGACGGACAAACCACGGCGTGCAGCGAGGCGCGCAGCGAGGTCCTTGGAACGAGCACTGGCCAGGGCAAGAACGGTGCCCTGTGGCGCCACGGCGTCGATGGCCTGAGCCCAAGCGGCCGCATCGTAGGCGGAGAACACGTCGGACTTGGCCGCGATGACGCGTGTCACGCCCTCAAAGGCAGCGGCGTTGGCGGCACCTGCATCGGTGCACGGCACGACCACGGTCGGGTTCGCGCCCATGCCAACGGCAGCGGTCACAAGTTCAGCGGTTGAAGGGGCCACAACGCCCCCAGTGGTTTCAGCAATAATGACGGTTTCAGACATGGTAATCACCTCAGAGAACGTTGGCCTCCTCACGGAGCAAGCGGGCGACGTCAGCAGCAGCAGCACCGCCTTCGTACGATTTGCCCGCCGGCTTGGCGGGGGGGAGCGAACAAGCGACAACTCGAACGGTGCTTGCACCGGCGGCCACAACACGGACGTCGACAGCGGCCTTCTTGGCCTGCATGATGCCGCGAACGTTTGGCTTGCGGACCTTGAGGTCACCCTTGTCGCAAGAGATGACGGCGGGGGCAGGCACGTGCACGCGTGCGTTGCCGCCTTCGACGGGAGAGAGCGCGTGAACGCCGCCCTCGAAATCGATGCCAACGACGTTGGAGACACTGGCCCAGCCAAGCCGC
>DUHU01000055.1 GCA_013330765.1 Candidatus Poseidoniaceae archaeon
CCAGCGTCGCGCCAGTCTTTTGGATACGGGAGCCGAACATGACCTGACCTCTGGCGCGGTCAGCCAAGAGGAGATTCAAGCGGCATTGGCACAATCCATCGAACCCCTGCCTTCACCGGCACCGGGACCTGCCGTTCCTGCCGGTCGTCCGCCGATGGCCGGTGTTCCGAAGGGCCTGCCTCCGCTCGGGGCTCCACCTCCCGCAGGGCGTCCGCCCGCAGCGAAACCCCTGCCGCCGCTCCCATCGCCTGCACAAGCGCCGCCTTTGCCCGCGCTTCCTCAACCCCCGGCTGCAGGACCGCCGCTACCACCTGGTGGTTTGCCTCAAGGATGGACCATGGAACAATGGCAGCACTACGGCCAACAATGGCTGGTCCAAAACGGGCACGCTTGAGCGCGACGTTGAAAGCGACCCTGCGCATCGAAGGGCATGGGCAGCATCATCCTCTTTGGTCCCCCCGGGGCAGGAAAAGGTACGCAAGCGCAGCGTATCCTCGATCGAACCGGACAACCCCAAGTCTCCACAGGCGACATGCTCAGAGCTGCAGTCGCGGCAGGTACTCCCGTCGGTATGGAAGCCAAGTCCTACATGGAATCTGGGGCGCTCGTCCCCGATGAGGTCATCGTTCGAATCATCGAAGAACGGTTGACGGAGCCGGATGCTGCCAACGGTGTGATGTTCGACGGTTTTCCTCGAACCATTCCGCAGGCTGAGGCACTGGATGCCATCGCAACCATCGATGCCGTGATCGCCATCGAGGTCCCCGACGACGAAATTGTCGGTCGAATCACAGGCCGATACACCTGCAAGCCATGCGGTCGTGTGTTCCATGACGTGCATTTGCCCTTGCCTCCCTCCGGTTGCCCGTGCGGGACGTTCGTCGAGGTTCGCCGTGCGGACGACTCAGAAGCCACCGTCCGAGCCCGTTTGTCCACCTACCACGAGCAGACCAGCCCCGTGGCCGAACATTACGATCGTGCTGGTTTGCTGCACCGCATCGACGGTGTGGGTGACGTCGATCAGATTTCCAACGCCATCCTCGCTGCTCTTGGGGTCGAGTGAGCATGGCTCGTGGACGCCGTCGGGGCCGTGCTGGCCGGCGGCATCAAACCACGACGGCGTCGATCAACCTGCTGCAACAGCG
Source organism: Candidatus Poseidoniaceae archaeon (assembly GCA_013330765.1). Classification (GTDB taxonomy): domain Archaea; phylum Thermoplasmatota; class Poseidoniia; order Poseidoniales; family Poseidoniaceae; genus MGIIa-L3; species MGIIa-L3 sp12206u. Next base: position 1,146 of record DUHU01000055.1, read on the forward strand.
CCTTGAGGAGCGTTCGTTGGGCGATCCAATGACGCCCGTCCTTTTGGACCACCTTCGGCGGGTCTGTCGGCGTCAACGGATGCCCGTGCCATTGCCTTGGAGGCACTACATTTGCCGGGGTTGCCTCGGTCCGCTCCGGCCCGGTCATGAAGCCCGGATTCGCATTCGAAACAGGCAACGTATCACCACATGCTTGACGTGTGGACGCATCCACCGCTTCGGTCCTTGGTCAAAACCGGGTCCACAGGAGGATTGAAGGCGCATCGGCCTCGGGTGGAGACATCGGCATGGGTGAAATTCCAAACCACATCCGTCGTGAGGCGGCATCAAAAGAGGTCAAACCCACGGTCCGCGTTGGGCGCTCCGGTTTGACCGAATCCCTGGTGGAAGAGGTCGAGGGGCAACTTCGGCAGCGCGAGTTGGTGAAGATCAAGGTCAACCGTGGCGTCTTCGACCGTGAGAACCTCGCCGTCCTGTGGGACGCGCTGGTCGACCGGACCGGTGCAGTCCTCGTGCTTTCCCGCGGAAACGTCGGTGTGCTTTGGCGTCGTTGAAGCCACTTTGTCCCGTTTTCCGACGACAATGGATTATATCGTCCCGTCGGGCCGGCAGGTCATGGGCCACCCCGCTCTCGCATCCCGACGTACCGGTCATCGGATTGCTTTGTTGACCTTGCTGGGTGTTGGTGCCCTCATGTTCATCGGTCAAGGCATGGCTGCAGGTGGCAGCGGTGGCGCCAACGACATGCACCTTGAAATCCACATCAAGGCGGGTCTTGAGTCCCAAGCATTGCTGGTTGGCGGGCTGATCCTCCTGGCCGTCTACGCGATGATCATCACGGAAGTTGTCGAACGGACCCTTGCGGCCGCACTCGGTGGCCTGGCGGCCGTTCTCGCCCTCAACTACTACTCCGAGGAGGCGGCCTTGAGCCTCAAGGCCGTGACAACGATGATCGATTGGGAAACCATTGGTCTCTTGCTCGGGATGATGGTCATGGTTGGCATCCTCTCCAATACGGGTGTGTTCGAGTGGTTCGCGGTTGAGGCCTACAAGCGAAGCGGCGGTGACGTCTGGACGCTGACGGTCATTCTCTGCTTGGTCACCGCGGTGCTTTCGGCGTTTTTGGACAACGTGACCACGATGCTTCTCTTGACACCGGTCACGATTCAATTGGCCAGGGTGTTGGACCTCCGTCCCATTCCGTTGCTGATTGCGGAAGTGCTGTTCTCAAACATCGGTGGTGCAGCCACGATGATCGGCGACCCGCCAAACATCATGATTGGATCCGCACTTTCGCCGGATGCGATTTCGAAGAACCCCGACCCTGCCTTGGCTGCCTTGGCCGACAGCGGCGTGACTTTCAACGATTTCATCTTTGAAATGGGACCTGCAATTCTGATGTGCATCGTCCCTGGATTGATGATGATTCGCTGGCTCTTCCGCGAGGAATTGTCGGGTGTGCGCCATCGCGACGTGGCGGAACTTGAGCACCGCTATGGCATCAAGGATCCTCGCGGTCTGAAGATCAGCGGTGGCATTCTCGCCATCGTGATCATCGCCTTCTTCCTTCACCCCATCTTCCACATCCCGGTCTCCTGGATTGCGCTCGTGGGAGGCGTGGTGATGCTGACCGCGACCAACCCCCATGAGATTGAGGAGCCGCTTCATCACGTCGAATGGACCACGCTGCTGTTTTTCGCAGGATTGTTCGTGTTGGTGCACTCGCTGGAGTACCTCGGTCTCATCGGATGGATCGGTGAGCAAGTGACCAGCGCCATTGGCTCCTTCAGCGATGACATGATGTTGCCTGCCGCAATTGTCATCATTCTCTGGGTGTCGGCCATTGCCTCGGCCTTCATTGACAACATCCCATACACGGCGACGATGATTCCTGTGGTTTTGGCGATGTGCGCCGAACTCAGCCTGCCTCTTGAGCCCATCATTTGGGCCCTTGCTTTTGGTGCCTGCTTGGGCGGCAACGGGACCCTCATTGGTGCTTCGGCCAACGTGGTCACCGCGGGACTTTCCAAGGAAGCCGGTTACCCGATTTCCTTCAACGAGTTCTTCCGTGCGGGATTCCCGGTCATGATCGTCACCACCTTCATCGCCATGATCTATTGCCTCCTGGTGTACGTGGTCGGAGCGGACAACCCCAACCTCTGGAAGCTGGTGCTCCTCCTGCTGACCGCGTTCAGCCTCATCTGGCAATTTTCCAAAGGAATGAGTTCCGGACTGACGCCGATTGAATCCTTGGGCGACCACGGTCTTGACGACGTCATCGAGGGCGCGAAGAACCTCAAGAACACCCTCTTGGGCACCGACCAAGAAGAGTGAGCCAGAAACCGCCGTCTTCATACGCCACCTCCGCCCCCTGAGGCTTGGAGGGCTCCAATGTACCAGTGCACAGCGTGCGGCCTTCTGAGCGTGCGGGACGATTCATGCCCTGCTTGTGGGGGTGCATCCTTCATCGACTTGGAGGCCGAAGACGCCACCTCCTTGGAAGGCTTTGGCGAAGTGCCTGGGCTTGACGAAGCGGCCAGTGCACTCCACGAAATTGCCCCGCCTCCTGAAGAGGAAGCGGTCGAAGAAGAACCGGAGGGTGACCTGCCGTTCGGCTTTGGCGGTCAGGCCCGCACTCATGCTCCTTCGTTGCCGTTTGGCTTCGGCGCATCCAGCCAAGGCTTGTCCGCGTTCACAGGCGGCTCAGAGGCAGCCTCAGGTTCGAAAGCACCGTCGGAAGGTGATCCTGTTCAGGATCCCAAGACGCCTGCTCCTTCAACCGGAGATGAACATGAGGACGAGGCGTCCGGCCACGAGGAGCCTTTGGACAACGCCACTCAGTCGGTCGATGCCCCCTTCAGTTTACCACCGGTTCCTGAGGTCGTTCCGACGGCCTCTGTTGACCCATTGGACCACAATTCAGCACCTGAACACGGCTTTGATGTGCCCGACCTTTGGTCAGGGGCCGCCGTGGACGTTCGCGAAGCCTACGGCCTTGCAGAACCGATGGAAACACCGCCTGCCACGTCTTCAATGGCAGCAATCAACGAAATCAATTGGCCTCCATGGGCCGTCGTCACCCCGGAGCCAGCCCTGCTCAGCGGATTGCTTCGTGAACCGACGGTCGAGGCGTTTCGGGCCTTGGCAGAGGAACAATGGAGCCTTGCCAACGAACGAATCGAGCTCTTACTGGCCACTGGCATTGACGGAAGTAGCCTTCGAACCGCCGCGGGAATCGCTTGCATGGAACAAAGCGACAAGACGGCTGAAGGCTTGCAACACCTCAAGCAAGCGGCCAAAATTTCGGGAGGCGACTTGCCAACCTTGCACAACCTTGCCGTGGCCATGGCCATGGACGCCCGCTTTGATGCCGTAGATCGGCTTCTGGCCTCCGTTTCCAACCTCCCAGACGAGGGTGGTTTTGTGAGCCGAATGCGTGAGGCTCGAAAGTTGATGGAAACCACCTCGGTCTGAACGAGGGACTGGAGCCGATTCTGGGGCTCCGAATTGGCCCGATGGGTTGATATAGAGAAGGCAGGTCGGGTGGTTGCTTAGCACCTCGACATGCATGCGTGTCGGGGGTAGGGCTGAGGAGGGCCGTCCCTCGGGGAGGCGGTCTTCTGAGGACGCCGCATTGGCATGACTCGATAACGAAGGGTTTACTCGCATGGTGCAGGTGCACACATGTGATGCTACAACCCAAC
>DUHU01000009.1 GCA_013330765.1 Candidatus Poseidoniaceae archaeon
TGGGCCTGGCGCCGGACCGCTTGGGCCTGGCGCCGGACCGCTTGGGCCGGGTGCTGGACCGCTTGGGCCGGATGCTGGACCGCTTGGGCCGGGCATCTCGTCGTCATCGTCATCGTCATCGTAGTCGTCATACTCGTCCTCTGAGCCGCTGCGCAAGACGCGGAGAACGAGCACCAGCAAGGTCACCAGCACGATGGCTCCAAGGGCGGTTCCAATGTACGAGACCGGCGAATTCGCCGCATAGAAACCGGCCACGGTAGGCTCGACGGTGATGTCGGCAGAGGCGGAAACCGTACCGGCGGTAATGGTGATCGTCTGCGTTTCACTGTTCATGGTGTCCACGGTCCACACACCGTCGCCTTGAGCCGTGACGGTGGCTCCGACGTCCGAGATGTCTGCACGGGTGGACGGAGGCACGGGAATCGGGTTGTCGAAGGCGTCGAAAGCCGAGGCCGTCACCGTCACTTGTTCGAGTTGCTGCACCGTCGTGGCCGACAAGGCCAGGACGAAGCGGTCCACCGTGGCTTGGGCGCGAACCGTGGCGTTCCAAACGCCCTCAACGCCATTGACGGTGTAGGAAAGCGTGTGGTTTCCAGCCCGGCGGGCGAAGTAATCGTACGTCGCTTCGTCCGTGGCGTTGATGTCCGGTGCTGTCGCACCGTTCTCGCTCCACAAAACATCCTGTGGGAAGGCGTTGCCGTCGGCGTCAAATCCGGTGACGCTGATGCTCACGTGGTCGCCCGCGGTCAGGACGTAGCCTGGCTCAGGGGCTTCGAGGGCGACCGCCACGCCGTGGCGGACCACCAAGTCGACGCTCCGGACCACCGGCGTTCCTGCGTTGGTCAACCCCGTGGCGCTGACGGTGTAGTTCCCGACAAGGGTCGCGTCCCAGACCAAGCCTGAGGCACGAAGCGCATCGCCGATGTCGTTCGAAACGCCCGCCTCGTTGAGGACGGCCCAAGCAAATCCATCGGTTGGGATGGTGTTGCCCTCGGCGTCGCTCGCGGACAGGCTGAATTGGACCCCATCGTCGGCCGTCAATTCAAGCGAATCTCCAGTTGAGCCGTCATCCATGGTCATCGCGCCCAAGGTCAGCACGTACAGGTCGCCATGACCCACCGTCATCGAAATCGAAGCGGTGAAGGTCGTGTTTCCGTCGAGCACGTACGTCGCGGTCAAGCCGTAGGCGTCCGTGCTGGCCAGGACTGGGCGGAAGGTGGTGGCCGGTGCATCGATGTGCGACAGCGCAGACTGCTCGGTCCACGTGCTGTGCGACAGGCTCCAATTGGCGCTGATGCTCCAGCGGTTGCCCTTCTGATCCACGGCCTTCACGCTGGCCGTCAACGTGTCGTCTGCGGTGATTTGGAAGTCCATGCCGTTGACGTCGGCAGAGTCGACGACCATGGTCAAAGCGACCATGGCGCCTTCGCTGACCGACACCGTCACGGAGGTCGTGAACGCGCCGTAGCGTGCTTCAATCACCTTGGAACCGCGCGAAGTCGGAGACCACACTGCGGGTTGTCCATCGAGGATGGAACCGTCTGCAATGCGCGTCCAGTTGCTCGCGGGGAGAACCACAGCGAGGCGGTTTCCGCGTACGTCAATGCGCGTGGTGTTCAGATAGACCACGTCGTCCGCCGTGATGCTGGTGGAAGATGCAACAAGTTCGAGGGAGGCCATGTTTCCATGTCCAACGTCCAAGTCAAGCGAACCCGAAGCGCCAGAAGCCGAGGTCACGCTCAGCGTCCAAGCGCCCACATGATCGGCAGTGTACGCCATCGCCGATTCCGAGAAGTTGCCGTTCGTCGTGGTCCAGCTGAGGCCACCCGCGAACGTCACGTCCATGCTGTTGCCGAATTGATCCACCACAGCATGGGTCACGTCACAGGTCGTGCCGGCAGGAATCACGCCGTCGCAGCCGCTCAGGACGATTTCGACCGGCGCACCTGGCAGGACTTCGATGTTGACCGTGGTGCTCGTGGAACCCCAGGCGACGTTCACCGTCTGCGGACCGGAGGCATACGGCGTGAAGATGGAGCCTGACATCGACCCGTTGCTTTCGACGTAGGTGACGAGTTCTCCAGCGACCTCGTTGCCGTAATCGTCGGTGACGCGAGCAGCGATGTCGAGGGTCTCATCCGCGGTGATGGTGGCCGACAACTGATCAACGACCAAGGTCGTCGGTGTGTTGGGAATCACGGTCACGGTGAAGGTGTCGCAAATGGCACCGTAACACGCCGTCACGCTCTGCGCACCGGCGGTCACAGGCGTCCATGTGGCGCCCTGAACCGTTCCGTCGGTGACGTGGTAAGTAATGCCAGTCGGGGTCATGGTTCCGCCGGTAAAGTTCGAAGCGTCCACGAAGATGGACGCGGAGGTTCCCGCCGTGAGCGTCGTCGTCTGCAAGGTCGTGCTCACATCGTACACTTCGGTGTAATTCAACACCACTTCAGGACGAATCTCAGGATCTGCTTCGCTGGTGGACACGGTGAACGTGGCCGCTCCTGTGTCGGGTGTGGCGACGATCATCCAGACATGATCACCCGAGAGGCTCATGCCTTCGAACGTGAGGGGGAGCTGGATCCAAGAGTCGGTCGTACCATAGGGCAAGGTGACGGAAGACAGAGCAGGCCCATGGTCGACGCCAGCCGAAAGGCCAGGCGCTGCCCATGCATTACCTGGGGAACTTTCGTTCCACGTGGAGGACGCTTCGCCCCATGCAGCGGGGTTCAGCAGTTGGTGCACGGTGATCGTCAACGAGGACGTGCCTCCGACGCTCTGCCAACCGTTGTCCGGCAGGTGAAGGTCCACATGGGCCGAGTGCGCCTTGAGCGTGGTCAACAGCGGCACTTGGCCAAAGTCCACGCCAATGATGATCCGGCAGGCGTCGACGACACTGACGCCTCCACAGCCGGTGCCCGTTCCGAGCACCGCGCTTCCAGCGGAACCGTAGTTCGAGGAAGCGCTTGCGTTGGTGATCATCCCTTCGCGGACACGGGTGTGTCCCAAATCAGCCACTTCTCTGCCCGTCGAGAAGTGGTACATGTACCGGTTGTTCCCCACATCTTCGGTATTTTCCGGATCGGCCAGAGCAAAAGACCAGCGTGAAGACGCAGGTCCGGGAATCGATTGGTTGACGCCCTGAACCCACCACTCGTAGACCACGCCCTCGTCCAGTGTGGTGTCCACGCGGAAAGTGGTGCTGTTGAGGAATTCGCTGTCCACCCACGAGCGGTAGGTTTCAACGCCAGTAGGGCCCGAAAGGGTGAGCACGTAATCGGTAGCATCAGCCAGCGCGGCCCACGTCAAGGTCGGCGAGGTACCAGATTCAAGCATCACGCCGCCGGTTTCGTACAAGACGGTCCCGTCGACAGGCGCGACGAGCGAAGGCTGAGATGGCGGTTGAATGCCGTCGACGTTGTCCACATACTCAAGATGGAGTTGCGGGTGCCGCGAGGTGTTGCTCGTGGATTCGGAACCAACGAACGTCATTGACGACGTCGGTGTTCCGACCACTTCGAGGCGAACCGTCATCGACAGGTTGCCGTTGGCGATGTTCGATTGAGCCAGACTGGTCAAATCAAAGTCAACAAAGCCATCGGGCGGCGTCAGGGTCAGCGTCGAACGCGTCACTTCGGTCGTCGAGCACGCCGGAGCGTTGTTCCAGGTGACGGTGCCTTCGGTGAACCCACCACAGGCGTATGCAGCCACGGTCAACGACGTTGGCCCGACGGTGTTCCGGTACATGCGGAGCAACATCTGTGTAGGCGTCATGGCCGTCGGCCATGGCAAGTCAGAGAGGTCCACGTCGATCAGGATGGCCTCTTCGCCGCTGCCACCCGCACCTTGACCAAGGCTGAGGCTGGAGGAGGACCCGGCATTGGTGTTGGGGCTGACGGAAGAGATGACAGCGTCCTTGATTGTGGGGACGCTTGGCGAACTCGTGAAGACCGAGTTTCGACTGAGGGTGATCGTGTGGTTGCCTTGGCCGTCATCAGACCCTTGGTCTTCGGCGTACCTGAACGAGGCGGAATCCGACCAAGCCCCTAGGCGGTGGGTTTGCTCAGCCCTCACCATCCAGTGATACCACTGGTCGGTGTCCAGACCCAGCATCGAGCGGTTGTACGACGTGGATGCGGCGTCGAAGGCCCCGACTCCTGAACCGGTCGAGTCTCGACAGACGAGGTCGTTCTGGAAACGCGAGTCCGTTGCAATGCACACTTCCCAGCCCGTCGCGTTGGTCACGCTTGAACTCCAATCCACTTCGACGGTTTCTGCGCCGCTTGGGCGGGGCGCAGAAAGATTCCACAAGGTGCTTCCAGTGGCCGGCGAGGTCAGGGTGGAGACGCCGGGAGACCAACCGGCCGTCGTGCGGTAGGTGACGTTCAGCACGGGGCGATCCTCAGCGGAGGAGGACTCGCTTGAGTGGAAACTCTGGCGACCCATGCCTGCGCCAAGCGACTCTGCCTGGAGCATGAAGGCCAACGGGTCACCGTTGTCGAGCATCTGTTGCACCAGCGCCGTCACGTTCCAACTGTAGGCGGTGTTGGTGGCCGACACCCATGTGGTTTGGCCGACGGCGGGGATGGTGGTGTCGCCCGAACTTTGGTAGCCGCCCGGAGAGGCCCACTGCCCGCCGGGACCGGGACCGAACCACGTTGCTGCGCCGTCCCAGACCGTGTCTGTGCCCGAGACTGAAACGTGGACGCCTGAACCTGCGGAGGTCCCGACGGTTGTCATTTCAAGGCTGGCGTTGACGATTTCCATGGTGCCTGGAAGCGGCAGAGCGCTCATGTCAAAGGCGATCAGCGAGGATGCGCGCTGACTTGCGCTTGAGGAAAAGAAGGAGCGCCCTACGTTCAGGGTGCTCGTGGTGTTGTACGCGGTGTTGGCGGCGCCGGAATCGATGGACGTGTCCTCGACACCCGTCGGCAGCACCACGTTGTTGTCGACAAGGCTGCCGTATTGCATGCGGTACCATGCCTCGTCTGCGTCCACTTCACCCGCCATGACTGAAGGAACGTGGAAGGTTCGCTGGCTGGACCAGGGACCGTACATCTCGTCCACAACAGCGCGCACTTCCCAAACCACAGAGCCAATGCCTCCGAGGTCTTCTTGTGGCGTGTACGTTGGACCGAAGAAGCCTGAATCGACGCGGCTGTCGTAGGTCGTCCAACCGCCCGAGAGGAAGGTGTCCGCGCTCCATGCGTCGTAGATGCGCACTTGCCAATGGGCTGAAGTCGTGGTGCTTGGATTCCACGTGAGCACCGGGCGCTCATCTGGAATCAGCGCGTGCGACGTCGCATCGAAGGTGACGTCGTCATCGCCCGGGCTGGACAGAGCAGAGGCGCTGGTGGGCGCCGTCGCCGTCCCACTGACCCAGGTGAGGTTCAACCAAGGGCGCTCATTGCTGGCGGCTTCCACGCTGCTGAGGAGCACTTGCCCGTCAGCATCTCCGTCGACCAAAAGCAGGATGTCGAGTTCATCGTCCCCACTCGCGAGAGCGGCCTGTACGAGGTCTGCGACCTCCCATGTCATCCAACCTGCGCTGACCGAGGTCGCGTAGGTGCTGACCTTGTCGTCGAATTGGTTGACCCGATCGACATCGGAATAGTGCCATCCAGGAGAGGAAGAAGCGGTAACCCCAGTCCAGGTGTTGATGCCGTCGTAGGTGGTTTCGTTGGCGGAGGCGTTCCAATCGATGAGGGCAGGCAAAACCCCGACGTTGATTCCCACGTCCGATGAGAGTTGCGAAAACATGTGCAACTCAGCGGATTCGACGTGTGCGTTTTGCGGGTTAGGCACGTCGGCGAGTGGGATGCGAAGGAGCGTGGCCGCCTGTTGGGTGGTGGTGTCGCCGACGCGGAGGGTGGACGAGGAGGAATAGGTCTGTCCGCTTGAGCCTTGAATCACAGAGGTGTCATCAAAGCCGACAAGACCGAGGGACGGCATGGCAGCTTCGTGCCGCAACTCGACGGCCACGCTGCTCCCGAGATCCCAGGTGGTGGTGTCCGGCAAAAGGAAGTGGAAGGCGTTCGACCAGTTTCCAAGTTGATTCGTGGCTGAAATGGCACGAACACGCCAGTACAAGGTG
>DUHU01000204.1:0-264 GCA_013330765.1 Candidatus Poseidoniaceae archaeon
GTGTGGGCTTTTGCATCACCGCTCAGCGGCGCAGGTGAACGAGGTTGGCGATGCGCTCAACTTCGTCCACAGGGACCTCAACGATGCCGTTCCGCGTGCTCCATGGCAAGCGTTCCGGGTCGATTTCCGAGGTGTGTTGCACAAGGACGTGCGTCAACAGCCCTGTGGTGGCGGTCATTCGGAGGTCCGTGACCACGCCGAACATGGCTCCCTCGAGGTCGACCACGTTGCGGCCGATGATCTCCGAGGAAAAACTCGCCATGG
>DUHU01000204.1:593-786 GCA_013330765.1 Candidatus Poseidoniaceae archaeon
AATCCCTCAGGCCGACTCCATGCCGAAACCGAAGTCCTTGGCGTTGCGCTTGATGCCGCTGAGGCCAGAGGTCATGTTCCGTTCCATCTTGTCGTAGTATTCGAGCATCTCCGAGGTGACGGTCGGGCGAACACGCCCGATGGCTTCCTCAAAGTGAGACTTCGTGACCTTCTTCTTTCCAGCACGCATGGCG
>DUHU01000204.1:1087-2810 GCA_013330765.1 Candidatus Poseidoniaceae archaeon
TTCTTCTTTCCAGCACGCATGGCGATGAGCGCTGCTTCACGGCAGACAGATTCGATGTCGGCTCCGGTGAACCCTTCCATCTTGCCCAGGATGTCTTTCATGGAGAACGTGGACAGGGGCATGCCTTCGGTGTGGATGGCGAGGATGGACTGGCGGGACGGGGCGTCGGGGGGTGGCACGTGCAACACGCGCTCGAACCGTCCGCTCCTCAGCAGCGCGGGGTCGATCATCTCAGGTCGGTTGGTGGCCGCAACGACGATCACACCGTCGAGCGATTCCACGCCGTCCATGCTGGCAAGCAGTTGATTCACGACTCGGTTGGCCACGTCAGAACCGCCGGTGGCGGAATTTGACGCGCGCATGCTGGCGATGGACTCGAATTCGTCAAGGAAGACGATCGAAGGCGCCGATTGCTTGGCCTTCTTGAAGACCTCTCGAATGGCGCGTTCAGATTCACCGACCCACTTTGAGATGAGTTCAGGGCCCTTGATGCTGATGAAATTGGCCTGCGCCTCGTTGGCGATGGCCTTGGCCAACAGCGTCTTTCCGGTCCCGGGCGCCCCAAAGAGGACGATACCACGGGGTGGCTTGATGCCAAAGTGCTCGAACTTCTCTGGTTGGGTCAGCGGCCACTCGACGCTTTCCTTGAGACGGTCCTTGACCTCGTCCAATCCACCGACCTCGGCCCAACTGACCTCGGGGATTTCGACGTAAATCTCGCGAAGCGCAGAGGGTTCCACGTCGCGGATGGCCTCGCGGAAATCGTCCATGTTGACCTCCATCTTTTCCAGCACCTCGGGTGGGATGGTTTCGGCTTCAAGGTCGATTTCTGGCAGGTAGCGGCGGAGGGCCTTCATGGCCGCTTCACGTACCAAGGCGTTGAGGTCGGCGCCGACAAAGCCGTACGTGTTGTCCATGACCCAGCCGATGTCAAAGTCGTCGGCGATGGGCATCTGACGCGTGTGAATCTCCATGATTTCCTTGCGGCCTTCGCGGTCGGGCACACCGATCTCGATTTCACGGTCAAAGCGACCCGGCCTGCGGAGGGCGGGGTCGAGGGCGTCCTGGCGGTTCGTGGCCCCAATGACCACGACGTTCTCGCGGCCCTGCATGCCGTCCATGAGGGTCAGCATCTGGGCGACCACACGGCGCTCGACTTCACCCGATACGTCCTCACGCTTGGGGCAAATGGAGTCAATTTCATCGATGAAGATGATGGCGGGTGCGTTTTCGCTCGCTTCGTCGAAGATTTCACGGAGTTGTTTTTCCGACTCTCCGTAGTACTTCGAGATGATTTCCGGTCCGTTGATGGACTTGAAGTGGGCGTTGACCTCGGTGGTGACCGCCTTGGCAATCATCGTCTTCCCGGTGCCGGGAGGTCCGTGTAGCAGCACGCCCTTTGGTGGGTCGATGCCGAGCCTGCGGAAGAGTTCTGGGTGCTTGAGAGGCAATTCGATCATTTCGCGAATCTTCTGGAGCTGTTGCCCGATGCCGCCGATGTCCTCGTAGGTGATGCCTTCGGTTTGACTGGCCTCGTCTTCGTCGACCGCCTCGTCTTTGAGCACAATCTCGGTTTCGCCGGTGACGCGGACAATGCCCTTGGGGGTGGTTTGGAGGACGGCGAAGGGGAGCGTCTCGCTGAACAGCGTCATGCCGGGGATGAAGATGCGGTCGCCGGCCATGACGGGGCGCTTGTGCAGGCCGCGGCGGGCGAAGCCCTCAA
>DUHU01000206.1 GCA_013330765.1 Candidatus Poseidoniaceae archaeon
ATGCTCTATCCGTGGGGCAAGTGGGCCGACCAGCCACCCGACTGGGAATTGTTTTGGAGCATCCGGGAAGAGGTGCACGAGACGGTGTCAGACATTCCGATTCAGAACGCAAACCAGGGGCTGTACCCAAACTGCGGAACAAGCCGAGACTACGGATACGGCGTGATGGGTTTCCCGACCTTCACCTTTGAGACCGACGACGAACAATTCGTCCCGGGGAGTTTCGAATCGCTGCATGACAGGTTGGAGGAGGAACTCGACGTCATGCGTTACCTGATCAACAACGTGTGGTTTTGGCGGGCTCGGCTCGATGTCGCCTCCCTTGACGTGTCCAAAGACACCGTGACCCTCGAAGTGACGAACCACGGCTACGCCAGCACCACCAATGCCTCCTTGGAATACCGCCTTGAGGACGGCACGGTCGCTTGGAGCTCGTCGTTGTTCAACGTCAACGCGAGCACCTCGAAAACCGTCGACCTCACCTTTGACAGCGGGGTGTTGGCCAGCGACGGCGTCTGGAATTTGTACTATCAAAAGCGGGTCATCGATGCGTCCACTTGGGTCAATGAAAGCGTGCCTTCAGACGTCGTCGATGACACAGCGGCCGACGAAGGCGATGCCATGCCCATCGGCACCGCGCCCCTGCTCGTGATTTCCTTGCTCGCGGCCGTGGCCGTGGAGGGTCGAAAGCACCGAAACGACCCTGAAATGGACGCGCCCGAGGATTGAAGAGCCCCCCCTCGGTCCACGACCGGGAACCCACATGCGCATCGAAATCAGCCCAAGCAATACGCTTCACGGCACCCTCATCCTTCCGCTCACGCAAGGCGACGACGTCGCTGATGCCAGCCTGACCGGCGTGCCTTCCGCACTCAAGTCGCAGATTGCCAACGCACTCAGTGAAGGCGATTTCAAGGGAAAGAAGAGCGAAATCCTCGGCCTCGTCGGCACCGGCGAAGGCCGGGCACTTCTGGTTGGACTTGGCAAGGCCAAGGACCTCGATCAAGACGTCTGGCGTGAGGTCGGAGCAAAAGTCACGGCGGCCATGAAACCAAGCCACGGCAAGGAATTCACCGTTGCTGCCGAAGACGGCGACATGAACGACCTTGCGGCCATGGCCGAGGGAATGATGCTTCGTGACTACAGTTACGACGTGTACATCACCAAAGACGACGAAGACGACGACGACGATTCGGAAACCGTTGTTCGCTTTGCTTGCGAAGACGAAGACACCGAGCCGCTTGCAGCCGTGGTTTCGCGGATGTCCGGCGTCGTGAAGGGCGTCCACCGCGCCCGTGACCTTGGCAACTGTCCTCCCAACGATCTCTACCCCATGGCCTACGCTCGCCAGGCGATGGAGTTCGCCGAGCAATCCGAGCGCCTGAACGTCTCCGTCATCACCTACGAGGAAGCCCTCGAGCGCGGCATGGGCGGTTTGGTGGCCGTGGGTATGGGTTCGTCCCGAAAACCCTGCATGGTCATCTTCGAACTGAACGCAGATTTGCCCGGTCGAGCACCGGTCATCGTCGGCAAGGGAATCACCTTCGACACCGGTGGGATTTCGATCAAGCCGAGCCCTTCGATGGACGAAATGAAGTACGACATGGGCGGTTCTGCCGTCGTCTTTGGCCTCATGCACGCGCTGGTCGAAACCGGCTGGGAAGGCAAGGTCACGGGCATCGCCTGCATGGCGGAAAACATGCCCGCAGCCAATGCGCAGCGCCCCGGCGACGTGATTCGCACCTACTCTGGCAAGACCATCGAGGTGCTGAACACCGACGCAGAAGGACGCTTGGTGCTGTCCGACGGCCTGTGGAAGGCCGGCGAATACGACCCGGAGTACATCATCGACCTCGCGACCCTGACCGGAGCGTGCGTCGTGGCCCTCGGCCACGAAGCCACTGGACTGTGGTCCAACGACGACGACCTGCGGTCCCGCATTCATGACGCCGGCAACGCGGTGGGCGAACTCGCTTGGCCGATGCCGCTGTTGCCTGCCTTCGAGAAGGAGATGACCGATTCGAAGATCGCCGACACCCGCAACCTTGGGGCCGGCCGCTGGGGCGGCGCCAACACCGCCGCCGCTTTCCTGAAGCAGTTCGTCCCAAAGCGTGGTGAAGGCGACGACGAGGAGCAGATTCCTTGGGCGCACATGGACATCGCCGGCACCTTCTGGGGCGCCAAGACCAACGCGACCGTGAAGCATGGAGCGACCGGGGTTCACGTTCGAACCCTGCACCGTTTGATCACGGACGAGTGATTTGAGCGCCGCATCAAGCGGCGCTGAAGTGCTCGATGACCTTCCTGGTCATGTCAACGACAAGGCTGACCTCTTCGCTGGTCAATCCAAAGTGAGGGGTGTACCGCAAGGCGTTTCGGCCACCATGGATGATGCCCAAACCGTGACGGCGGCACCACATCTCCACTTTCTCGTCGCCAACAACGGGGAAGCGGTCAGGAGCGAGTTCAGCGCACACCAACAAACCCGTGCCCTGCACGGAGAGGATCGCATCAGGATGGTCGGCCATGACGCCTTCCAAACCCGCCACGAGCTCTTTTCCTCGGTTCCGGATGTTGTCGCGCATTTCAGGCGTGATGCGGTCGAGCACCGCAATCGCTGTTTCCAGCGCTCGAGGGTTCGTAGTCATCGTGTTTCCGTAGATGCCAGTGACGTACATGTCGGCCACTTCTGCGGTCATTCCGACCACCGAAAGCGGGAATTGCCCTGCGTTGATCGCTTTCGACCAGGCCTCCATGTCGGGGGCTTCTGCGTCTTGGAAGCCTTGGTAATCGACGATGCTCAAGCAACCTTGGCCACGAAGGCCGGCCTGCACGGAATCGACCACGAGCATGCTGCCGTGTTCACGGGTCAGACGGCGGGCTTCGTCGTAGAAGGCTCGCTCCACGCAGACGCCTGGAGCACCCTCGCCTTGGACAGGTTCGATGGCGAGCAATTCGATGAACACGCCGTCGGCGTCGGCCTGAGCGAAGGCGGCCTGAAGTGCTGCGACATTGTTCGCAGGAATCAGGGCGAGATTTTCGCGGCCTTGGAAGGTGTTCAAGTTGCGATCATAACCGTCCATGCACGAATGGGAGATTTGGGCGGGTCGGTCTGTACGGCCATGGAAGGCACGTTCAATGGCCAGCATCCGGGTGGGTTTGCCTTCGTGTCGGCCACCGGGGCCGGTCATGTGAAGGGCGTTGACGTCACAAATTCGCATGCCGACGGTCATTCCTTCGGAACCCGAATTCATGCAGATGAAGCGGTCAAAGGGGCAGCCGTCTTCGCGGCTGTGGCCAATTTCGTTGCGCAAGCGCTGGATGAACCTGTGCTGGCTGAAAGAAGGGGTCATGACGTTGGCCATGACGTGGTTCCCCGCCATGGCATCGATGACGTCCTGAGGACCGTGCCCCGCGCCGAGCATGCCGTAACCGCCATTGTCGTGGAGGACTGCTCCGTGAGCCGTGACGATCCAAGGGCCACGGGCAGCGAGTGCCACGTACGGATTGACCGTTGGAGCGGCGTAGAAGTTGACGAACCCTGCCTGCAAATCCCGAACCAGTTCCTCTTCGTCGCGGAACACCGCTTCATCGCCCAACTCTGCGACCAGAACCTCAAGCCTTTGCTCGGCTTCTCCGATGGCCTGGAGGAGGCGGGAATCGTTCTCCACAAAGCGTGAGATGGTCGCGTCATCAAGCCCGGGAGTGCCCCATGTTCCCTGCCGGGCACGGATCGCGTGGAGGCGTTGAAGGGCATCGTGCTGCACGGCTGCCATGGTCATCAGGTGGTGGACTTCGTGTTCAACCCATGAACTTGACCTTGCGGCCATGGCCTCGTGCGCCATACCTTGAAATACCCCGACACGGACGCCACTATGGAACCTAAGGTTCACTACTGGGGCGAGCAAATGACAAACGGCGACGACTGGGAAGAGCGGCTCATGGAGCAACTCCTGCAGATGTTGTCCACCTTTGGAATCGAGTTCGACCGCGAAGACCTCGACAAGATGATGGATCTTTTCCGGAATCATCTCCAGAACATGGGCCTTGATTTGGAGAAAGCCAACGGCGACGTGAGGTTCAACCTCGACATGGAGGAACTGGGCCGTCTGTTCCAGAACGGGGGCGGGCTGGAGGACTTGATGCGAGGCCTTGGTCTGGACGTCACCGTCGACGCAAAGCAGGTCGAAGTGGACGACAAGGTCCTCAACCCAGACCCCGATATCGTCTTGCCCCCAAGCGACGTGTACCTCCAAGATTGGAACATGATCATCACCCTCGATGTCGCCCGAAAGGCCGACCTCACCGAAGACCAAGTCGAACTCGCCCTGGTCGAGCGGGGGCAGCAAATCGAAGTCCTGCGCAGAACGCAAATCACCCCAGTAGCGCGCGTCTCATTGCCACACCGCTGTGAAGACGTCATCGACTGGACCTTGAACAACGGCATCCTCGACATCACCCTTCGCTTGGTACCGCTTGATGAAGCGCCCAGCGACGAAGATTTCGACGAGGATTTCGACGATGAACACCTTGCCGTTGAAGACGGCAGCATTGCCATCGATTTGGCCGACGATGACGACGAAGACGAAGACGACGGCGGCATCCCCATTCTTTGAACACACCCGGAGGAACACACATGAGTAACGTGATTGGTATTGACCTTGGAACAACGAACAGCTGCGTCGCCACCATCGAGAACGGTGAGGCGGTGGTGATCACCAACGCGGAAGGGGCGCGAACGACGCCCTCCGTCGTCGCCTTCGCAAAGGACGGTGGCGAACGCCTCGTCGGTGTAACTGCGAAGCGGCAAGCGGTCACCAACCCAGACCGGACCATGGTCTCGGTCAAGCGCCACATGGGGACCGATTGGTCCACGGGCGTTGACGATGCCTCGTACACTCCGCAAGAAGTCAGCGCTTTCATTCTGCAGAAGCTCAAGGCCGACGCAGAGGCTTACCTCGGGCACGACGTGACAAAAGCCGTCATCACCTGCCCTGCATATTTCACCGACGCACAACGCAAGGCAACGCGCGACGCAGGCCGTATTGCGGGCCTCGAAGTCCTGCGCATCATCAACGAACCCACCGCCGCAGCCCTCGCCTACGGCGTCGACAAGGACGTCGACCAAACCATCCTGGTGTACGACCTTGGCGGCGGGACCTTCGACGTCTCCGTGCTCGAAATCTACGACGTGGACGGACAGCCGCAAATCGAAGTCAAGGCCACGGCCGGCAACAACCTCCTCGGCGGTGACGATTTCGACGAACTGATCATCGAATGGTTGCTTGGGGAATTCAAGAAGAGCACGGGCATCGACCTTTCTGGCGACTCCCAAGCGATGACCCGCCTCAAAGAAGCCGCAGAGAAGGCGAAAATCGAGCTCTCGGGCACCCAACAAACACAGATCAGCCTGCCTTTCATCACGATGCGTGACGGCAGTCCTGAGCACCTGGACATGAGCCTCGCCCGAAGCACCTTCGAGCAATTGACCGCCGGCCTCGTTGAGAAGACGATGGCGCCCACTCGGCAGGCCATCAAGGACGCGGGAATGAAGGCGGGTGAAATCGACAAAATCATCCTCGTTGGCGGCTCCACACGCATCCCCGCGGTGCAGGAAGCCATCGAGAAGGAAACCGGGAAATCACCCTACAAGGGCATCAATCCAGACGAGGCCGTGGCCCTCGGAGCAGCCCTGCAAGCAGGCATCATCGCCGGCGACCAAGGCGTGTCCGATGTCCTCCTCCTCGACGTGACGCCCCT
>DUHU01000137.1 GCA_013330765.1 Candidatus Poseidoniaceae archaeon
TGGCGATGGAACCTGTTTGAGCATTACACGGCGTTGGAACCCTCCATTCCTGAGGACGCGGTCGTGCTTGCGGGTTACGACATCAGCCTCGGCTTGCGGTACGGTGTGCAAACCTACCGTTTCGGACCGTCTGAGGATCCCATCCACGATTCCATCGTGGTGGTCAATGCAACCCACGTGGTCACGGGTGGTATCGCCACCCGCTTTGCATGGGAGGATGAACCGATGCGTCTGCTTGGCGCTCCGCTGATGCCGATCACCCATGCAACGCAAGGCAACGACCATCACATCCTCTGGGCCGTGGATGCTCATCGCATGGTTTGGCACGACACGGCCGACGTCCTGAACATCACCGAAGCACGTGTCCATTCCGGTGACGCGGTGCTCATCGACGGTGGCGCAACGGTCCAAGTCCCGGAAGGATGGGCCTGGGCCGAAGCCTTCGACGCAGGCAAACAACTGGCCGATGGAAGCAGCGTCGTGGACCTTTTGCTCGGCTTGGACACCACCGCGAGCAAGGTCTGTTCGGCGTCATGCCCCGACACGATCACGGTCCCGGAAGGAACAACATACCTGCTCCGAGTGAGGTGGTCTGATGCTTGAGCCGGCCAGGGAGGTGTTGGCTTGGGCGGCGGTGTTCAACCACGCCTTGACCGTGGAAGAGGTGCGTCAACATCTGGCCGCCAAAGCCACGTTGTCCGAGGTCCTGCAAGCCTTGAATGCGGCTTCCTTTGCCACCGAGACCGAAGGGCGGTGGCATCTCGCGTCTTCTTCCTTCGACGTGGCCTCAGATGCGAATCGTCGTCATCAAGCGAAAGCACATCTGGACGAAGTTGGGCCGGTGTTGTCCCAATTGGCAGCCTCACCGGCCGTGGAGGCGATGGCCATCACGGGGTCGGTGGCGGCAGGCGTCAACGACGATGACGGTGATGTCGACCTTCTGATTGTGGCTCGACCTGGTCACGTGTGGCGCGTTCGGGCGCTGGCGATTCACCTGCAACACAACGTTGCGGGAGGCGACAGAATTTGTCCAAACATGGTGCTGGACCGAAGAGACATGGAGCTGCGTCCATCGGTGTACGCGGCCCGTGAACTGGCGATGATGCGCCCGCTGAAAGGGAAGGGCGTCATCACCAAACTCATCGAAGGAAACCCTTGGTTCACGACGATGCTCCCAAACGCCTCCATGCGCGAAACGTTGGCCCTGCCCTCGCCCAGCGGAGGCATGCCTTGGTGGTGGCCCGTGATGCGTGCTCCACTCACGGGACGTTGGGCGGAACGATGGGAATCAGACCGGCGTATTCGCGAACTTGAATCCAACTCGACCTCAAAGGAAACCACCTACGCCAAGGACCGCTGCATCGGGCACGAAAACGCCCATCGGTCGCGCATTGAACAGACCATGGCACGCATCCTCGAGGAGGCTTCGGAATGAGTGAGGGCAGGTATTACGACGAAGTGGCCGCCTACTACGACGTCGAAGCCGAGGAGTTCGAAGCACGCGTCTGCACCAACCATGTTCGCCAGCACATGCTCGATGCGTTTCGAGACGTCACGTTGGCCCAAAGCCCCTGCCGGATGTTGGAAATCGGATACGGACCTGGTGTCGACATGCTGTGGTTTGCCGAACGACCAGAGGTCACGGTGGTCCACGGTTTGGACGTGGCCCCCAGTTTCCATCGCATCGTGCTTGCCAAAGCCGAATCCCGAGGGGACGGAAAGGTCCGGCCCATGCTGGGTGCTGCGGAGGAGGCGAGCACCGCATTGGGAGGCCAGACGGTGGACACCGTCTTCGTCTATTTTGGAGCCCTGAACACCACCACAGACCTGCAGCAATCGGCCAAGGCGATCGCGGAGGTGCTCGAACCCGGTGGCCGAGCCGTGCTGAGTTTCGTGAACCGGTGGTACCTGTTCGACGTGTTTTGGAACCTCGTGATGTTGAGGCCGAGGGCGGCCTTCGCACGGCTTCGGCCTGTGTGGGGAGGGTACAGCCCAACGCGTCATTTGCCCTCTGTTTGCTACTCCTCCCGGCAGGTGAGGAAGGCCTTCGCTCCGCACTTGAAACGCGTTCGCCGCGAAGGCTTCTGCATCACGCACCCGGCGTGGTACAGGCACCAATGGGCTCCGAAAGGATCTGTCCGAAACCGTATCTTCCTCGCCATTGACCGCGTGCTCAGGTACACGCCCTTCTGGAACCTCGGAGAATACAGCCTCTACGTCTACGAACGACCCAGAACAGACTGAAGCACGTCCTGCAACCCATTGAGGCTGGACACCTGCTCGCTCGCATCCCCTCGACCGTCGTCCATACGCAGGCTCGCAAACATCGACGCTGCAGCCTGCCGACCGTAGGTTCGCTTGGTGCGGTTTTCGCTCCAAGGTACCACCTCCACGCCCCGCAACGTTGCAACGGCCTCCGCGAAGTCGCGTTGACGGCACCGTGCGAGCAGCGGTGGATGGACCACGCCTCCTGGTGCGGCATCGAGAACGGTCCACAGCCAAGGTGCGAACGCGTCCATGTCGACCACGGACATCCACATGTTGCCGTCACCAAACCGTGGCACGGTGCTCCCGCCGTAAAGCATGGGGAACCAAGAGCCCTGACCCAAAATCCAGGGGGCACGAACGACGGTGCAAGACGGACCGATCCTGTCACGCCAAGGTGCTTCTCCGATGGCGTAGGCCTCGGCATATCCAATGGGATTCACCGGAGCATCCGGGGTGACCAGCATTGCTCCGCATTCGCCGTAAGACAGGGAGCCGTGAACCGCCAAAGCATGGACGCCTGACGCTTCTGCTGCGGTAAGCATGGCCTCGTTGGCCACGGCGGTCCGCTTGGCCACGCGCCGCCGACCACGGTCCGTGTTGGACGACGGTCGGGCCGCATGAAGCAGCCGCTCCATGCCATCGAAACAAGCCGCCCAAGGCGTCTCGGAGGCAAGGAGGTCGCCTTGAATCGTCTCGTGGCCATTCCCGATTGGCGTGCGATGAACCAAGGCGCGGAGGGGTCGGTCAGCACTGGCGACCAACGCACGGCCAACGAACCCGCTTCCTCCGGTCACAAAGGTACGCGGAGGCGTGGCCAACGAGGTCACTCCTCGTAGAGGACCCAGTCCGGCTCACCGGGATCACGGTACCACCACGAGCCTTCCTCGTCTTCGTACCATTCCACACCGTCTTCGTCAACGGTGATGCCACCGTCGTCCTCGTCCTGGGCTTCAGGCTCGGGTTCGGGTTCGGATGCTGCTTCCGGATCGTTCAGACCAGACTCAATGGCGATCTGCCGCTTGACGTCTTCCACGCCTTCTTCGGCGTTGGCGAACACACGAGCATCGGACAACACCGACGCTTGATGGTCCCCTGCGCGCACGGCGTCATCGGATTCCTGAATAAAATCGTCCGTCATCTTACTCCGGAATTCTTCGAACTCGTCGCGGCCAAAACTGCCGACGAAGGAGTCGTCCGTGGTCGCCATCAAATCGTCGAGGCTCTTCCTTCTGCCGAGCTTGATGTCCGGTGCGTCAGGCATGTCCTCGTTGTAAAATTCGTCACCGTCGTCTTCGAGACGTTCGAAGGAGCGGCCGTCGGGATCCGAGTCTTCGATGGCCTCCATCAACAAATCATGCTCTTCTCCATCGATTTCTTCTTCCTCGTAGGCAGCGAGGACGTTCTCAGCCAAATCGCCGAGTTTTCGAGCCAGTTTGGCGTCGTCGTTGGCGAAGTCGTCCTCCAACTTGCCGATTTGCTTCATCATCTTCTCGTAGGGCGTTCCCGTAAGGGCTCCCATGAACCGACTGAACCCACCACGCTTTCGGGCCATGAGAATCTCTCACACGTGGCGGACTTGAAGGGTTCCCCTTCTTCCGTCAGATGGAACGGTTCATGGCCAAACCACGCCACGTCCAAACGGGTCCGATGGTCGAGGAATGGCTCGTCGAGGCGATGGAACGCTACAACGAGGAGTCGTTGGAACGTCGCGAAGCCTACGCTGCGCAAGTCCATCTGCCGGGCTCCGTGCTGCAAGACCTCGTCTGGTGGGCCCTTCAAGCGCTGCCCGACGAAATCCTCGTCGGACTGGACGTCGATGGGGCGCAAGCCCATCGCCAGGACGTCGAGGCTGCCTTTGCCGGTGAAGCGCATCGAGACGGGCTCTTTGCGGGCCAAGGATTCGTCATCAGCGAAGCCGCGGTGGTCAACCGTGGCGATTCCTATTCCGTTCACCACCTCCCCGAAGACTGGACTGACGACCTTTTTCGCAGCGACAGGGGGAGCCGTGGCGGGCGCTTCACCCATTGGCTGCACACCCATCCAAACGCGCCCGCCGTTCCCAGCGGGGCGGACGCGGACGCGGCTCAGGAAACGCTTGGCGTGGACATGATCCTCGGATTGCGCTTCTCTCCGGAAGGACCCCTGCCTTGGTTTGACGACGTGGACGGAACCCGTCGCACCCTCGCTGCACCTGAACAACCCCGACGTTTCGGACGTCGAGGTCCCCCCGTGCTCGGTGTCGCCCCAAGCGGGCACCGAATTCATGAGATTCAGCTGATTGCCTTCCACCGCACCGGGCTTGGTGTGAACGTTGTGCTGGTGGACAACGAAGGATGGCCCTACGGTTGGCCGCAGGAATGAATCACACGACAGCGGCGTACAGACCGTTGAGGCGTTCTGGGTTGACCCCCAGGTCGGAGAGGCCCAAACGGGACTCGGACTGCATGACAACTTCCCCGGTCACGCGATCGAGGGAAACGGTGACGTCGTCCACAAAACCCCAGACCGGTGTTGCTGCTGCATAATGGCGGAAGTCGCCGGCTTGGTGCAGCAGCGTGATCCCAGAAGTGTTGGCAGCCCAGTCGTCCACCGCGTCCCAGAAGGCGTCTTCCGCGCCGGCGGTCACGATGAGCGGAGACCGATCCATCCGGTGCGGGTCGTCGATGGACAACCGAGCGCAGTTGCCGCTGTCGCTGGTGCATGCGACGGGGTCGTCCACGTACACAGGATGAGGCGAAAGAAGCGTGATGGTCACCCGTGTGGCCAAGAAAAGGACGAGCAGAAGAACGAGTGTGGTGCGAAGCCGTGCGAGGAAAGTCATGCGTTCACCCCAGGTCGTCCCGCGGCATCCCAGCCTCGAAGACGGTAATATGCGCTCAAGCATGCCGCTTCATCGTCGTCGTCTCTGAAACTGACGCAGCCTTCGGCCACCCCGCTTGGCAGCGGTTCCCTTCGGAGCCGCCACGAGAGCAGGTCTTCGATGGCGGCTTCGCGACCAAGGACACGCCAGTGCGCGACGTTCCAGCCCCGTGCCAGGTCCCATTGCACGCCTGCACGCTCACACAGGTCGCCCCACGTCGCTTCGTCTCCGGTGATGGCCGTCCAAGCCTTGGCGAGCATGGCGTCAGGGCTGGCTCCTTTTGCAAAGGCGCAAAGGATGAGGGAATCCCGAACCACGATGGAATTCTGGCTTTCGATGAGTTCCGGTACAAGGTCGAGGGCGCTGTCGTTGGGAAGCCCCGTCGGTGCCCTGTAGCCCGCCCGCATGTGCGAGGCGCCGACGTTCGCGGTCATGTAGGCAAGGGCGTTTCCACGCTTTCCACGTGGATCCCACGCGGGCAAGTCCAGACCTTTGCAATGGGCCGTACAGCGCGTGGCCGGGTGGCCGGTCAAGGACTCAACGGATTCGGCAAAGGCCACAGCTCCGCCATGCAAGGTGCCGAACAGGGAGCCGTCGCCTGGAGCAGCAGCACATAGGGCAGCCAAAGCCAACGGCGGAAGGGCTGCGTCGCCAAAGCGCCACGTGACGTCATCGCCCTTTTCGTAAGCCCCGAAGGCGAAAGGCGCTGCAAAGGAGGGACCCCACGCCTCCGGGAGCCAGCCACGTTCGGCCAGTTCACAGACGAGGCTGAGGGCCGCGCCTGAAGAGATCGTATCGAGGCCGAGGCGGTTGCAGGCGTCGTTGCCGTCCATGACGTCCAGGCTCGAGGTCAGTCCGAGGTTGCTGCCCATCATGGCCAGCGTCTCGTACTCCGGTCGTTCGACGCGGTTGACGTGCACCGGACGTCCTCGGGTGCGAACCCCCTCGACGGTCGGCCGGTCGGCCGCCTCACACGCGATGGGGCAAGGTGCACAGCAGCCCGACTGACGCGCATCGGGGTGTTCATCGTGCCAATGTTCGCCTGAAAGGCGGTGGGTGTCGAGGGCCACAGGTCCGTCCTCGCTCATACCGGTGATGGGCGTGGAACTTGGGGGTGCAGACCCCACCGCAACCGTCGCTTTGGACAGCGAGGGCACGACGCCGTCTGCTGCGGTGTAATTCGCGGTGGGCATGCGGTCATTTTCTGAGGCGTACAGCGGCCCTCGGCTGGTGCCAAAGGCGTAGAAGGGGTCACCGGCACGACGCTTGAGCCCCATTTCCTTGCGTTGGAAGGTCACGGCTTCCGCCAAGGCCGCTGGATCGTGAATGCGGGCGAGGTCACGCGCTTCACTCGAGGCGCTTACGGTGATGGCTTTGAGGCGCTTGAATCCGAACTGCGCTCCCGTACCGCCTCGTCCTGCGGCGCGTCGGCCTGCGGTGATGGGCGAAGCAAAGCGAACGCCGGCCTCGCCGCCAGGACCGATGGAGAAGCATTCACCAAGCCCATCGAGGGCCTGTTCACAGGCCCATGTCGTGGCGCCTTCGAGTTCAGGACAGGGCACCAACCGGGCTTCGAGGTCGGCGATTTCGAGGCGAACCAGGGCTTCGCTGGCACCGGTCACGAAGAGGCCGTCCCAGCCCGCTTCACGCAGGCGGTGACCGAGGTTGCCGCCGACGTAGGTGTCGATGTAGACGTCGGTGAGGGGAGAGCGAGACACGACCACGGCCCGTCCGGCAGAGCCCACCTTCGTACCTTGGAAAGGCCCGGTGAACACGAGCAGCGGCGTCGAAGGATGGCGGGCCACGTCCGAGCCGCCGGTGACCGGATGCACCAGGTCGTAGGCAGCGGTTTCCGTCGTGTCCCATTCGACCAGCACGCGCGTGGCCAGTCCCTTCCCGCCCATGCCCTCAAGGCACCACGCATGGGGTATCGTGCGGGTTTCGATGTTTCCCGTGCTGAGATCGACGTACAGCACGCGGCCGGGAAAGCCGTCAAAGTGCCACCCGTCCATGCCGTCACCTCACAGTTCGACGCGCCGCCAGCCGTCGTTCT
>DUHU01000121.1 GCA_013330765.1 Candidatus Poseidoniaceae archaeon
TTCCAGGGCCAGCGGGTCGAGGGCCGCCGATGTCCCCAAGGCGAAGAGAAGTGATGGAAACTGCTCAGTCCATGGGGTACTACGATACGCCGAGGAGGTGTTCGCAACGAGAATTGGCCGAGCGACTCGACATCCGACAGGCCACCGTGGCGGAACACCTTCAACGTGCTGAGCGGGACTTGGTCGCCTTCTGGCTCGAACAACAAGCGACCTGATCAAGGCCCTCGAACGACAAGGGCCGCAAGAATGAGCAGCATGAGTGCCCCGAGCACCAGAAGCACGCGACGACCCCAGACGTCGTCCCTCACCACGCCCGTAAGCCGACCGCCACCGATGCTCCACAACGACATGGCCGCCACGCCACCGGTGCATGTGATCGAGGCGATGAGGAGAATGCCGACCACCCCACCGCCGAAGCCTTCCAATGCAAATCGCATCATGGTGATGACCAACGCCCATTCTTTGCCGTTCACGAACTGCATCAGAACACCGGTTCGGAAGCCCAAACGTGGGATGCTCCCGTCCTTCAATTTCAACAGCGATTGAAAGCCATCGGTGTCCATGGCTTCACGGATGGACGCAGGTTTGAGCGTCAAAATTCGCATCGCGATGAGGCCCAAGAAGATCAACCCAAACCAGTGCAAGCAGAGCCACAAGAGACTGTCTTCTTGGACTTCTTCAACCAGCAACCCGCTCACGAGATGCACGGTGAGAAAGCCGACCACCATTCCGAAGATGAGGGGGGTGTTGGCTCGAGCGCCGTGTACGCCGGCGTGTACGACGCATGTGACGTTGTTTGGACCTGGTGTCACCAAGCCGATGGCGAGCACGGCCAAGACCGTGAACAGCGCTTCGGTCTCGACCATGCCCATCGATGGAAGACGCCGCTTCTCATCCTTGTCCCAGCGGGTGCAAGCCTTTGTCGGGCGGACAGCCCTTCGTCATCAGACGATGCCTTGAGCGATCATCGCGTCGGCGACCTTGCGGAAGCCGGCCACGTTCGCGCCGAACACGTAGTCGCCTTCGCGACCGTATTCCTTGGCGGCAGCGGCCGCGTTCTCGTGAATGCCGATCATGATTTTCTCGAGGCGCTCGTCCACTTCTTCACGGCTCCACGACAAGCGGAGCGAATTCTGTGACATCTCAAGACCGGAGGTCGCAACACCGCCGGCGTTGCTGGCCTTGCCGGGTGCGAAGAGCACGCCAGCTTTCTGGAAGGCGGTCACGGCTTCGGGCGTGCATGGCATGTTGGCGCCCTCAGCAACGGCGATGACGCTGTTCTCGACGAGCATCGCGGCTTCTTCGCCGTTGATTTCATTCTGGGTCGCGCAAGGGAGCGCGACGTCGACGTTGACGCCCCACAGGCCGTTGAGGGAGGGTTCGGGCTGGGACGCGGTGTAAGTGACGCCGGCGTGGTTGGCCATCTCGGAGATGCGGCCGCGACGGTTGTTCTTCAGGTCCATGATCTCGGCGAGCATGGCGCGGTCGATGCCGTCAGGAACGTGAATCCAGCCGCTGGAGTCGGACATGGTCACGGGCTTTCCACCGAGGTCGAGGACCTTCTCGGCGGCGAACTGTGCGACGTTTCCGGAGCCGGAGATGGCCACGGTGGCGCCCTCGAAGGACTTGCCCTTCGTGGCGAGCATCTCACGGGCGAAGTACACGCAGCCGTAGCCGGTGGCTTCGGGACGGATGAGCGAGCCACCGTAGTCGAGGCCCTTGCCGGTCAGGACGCCGGCCTCGAAGTCGTTGCGGAGCTTGCGGTACATACCGAACATGTAGCCGATTTCGCGACCGCCAACGCCGATGTCGCCGGCGGGCACGTCGAGGTTGTGGCCGATGTGTCGCCACAGTTCCATCATGAAGGCCTGGCAGAAGCGCATGACTTCGCCGTCGGACTTGCCCTTCGGGTTGAAGTCCGAACCGCCCTTTCCACCGCCCATCGCGAGGCCGGTCAGGCTGTTCTTGAAAATCTGCTCAAAAGCGAGGAACTTGAGGATCGACGCGTTCACCGAGGGGTGGAAACGCAGACCGCCCTTGTAGGGGCCAATGGCGCCGTTGAACTGAATGCGGTAGCCACGGTTGACCTGGAGGTCACCGTTGTCGTCCATCCAGGACACGCGGAATTGAATCATGCGCTCCGGTTCAGCGATGCGCTTGACCACGTCGGCGTAATGAGGATGCTTTTCGAGCACAGGCTCGAGGCTTTCGAGCACTTCCCACACCGCTTGGTGGAATTCTGGTTGGTCTGGGTCGCGTTGCTTCACGGATTCGAAGACGTCGTGGACGATGCTCATGGGGTCACCTTCAGGTTGCGTCAAGCGACCCTCAGGCCGTTTCTAACCGTTGCCCCGGCCTGGACCAAAAACACCCCCACTGAGTGATGCGCTTTTCGGTCAGAAACCGCCGCCACCGCCGCAGCCACCGCCGCCACAGCCACCGCCGCCGCAGCCGCCGCCACCCCCTCCGTCGGAGCCAGAATCAGAGTGCACCCGATGCGTCTCAAAGATGGGGGAGCCGTGCTCGTCATGACCGACCAGCTCGGCGCCGTACCCGTAGGCCACGGACGCACCGAACATGGGCCAACCCAGCGACGCATAGTCAACGGCGGTTGTACCCCGCTCTGGAAGACCCTCGACCATGGTCGAACCGGCGGCAAGGCCCTCCGTGACCAAACCGATGAAGAGTGGAATCAGGCCGCCAAACAAGGGCCAAACGTTTCCTGTGTGAAGCGCGAAATGGTAGGGTGAAACCGAGCCAAAGGCTGGGCCTTGTTCCACAAAGGAAGCAGCAACGAAGACCCCCGCCAAAGCAAAGCCCGCCCATGCTGGAGCCCTGAATGCCTTCCACCTTGACCTGAAGGCATCGCGTTCAACGTGGATCCGCTCAACATCCTGACCGTATTCAAGAGGCGTGAACGCCACAGAAGCCTCAACCTCTTGCCGCCCTTGGCTGGTGTGAAGGTCCATCTCTTCGAAACAAGCCTCGATTTCCGCCAACACCTTCCGAAGTTCCTCTTCCTCATATTCCTCGATGGGCTCGTTGTGTTCGATCAGGGGCTCTCCCCTCTTCCGGACACCCGTGACCACATCTCGGTACATCGCCATTTGCTTCTCAATCGCTTCGATGTGCTCACGATAACGCTCCATCGAGCCAAAGTTTCCGTCGAGGGTCATACGGGCGTGAATCAGCACCGCCATTTCCCTGTAGGCACCCAACGCAAGCCGATTTTTGGCCGGCTCGGATGAAATCTGCGCTTTTGTGTTGCCTCCGATGACCAGGATCATACCCAGCACCGCCACGACCAATCCGCCAATGAGGGCGGTTTGCACCACGGCTGAGTAGGGCTCCGTTTTTCCTTCCGAAACAAGCAGCCCAAATCCGACGTGCGGCTCCAACGCGTCTTCCCACGAACCGTACCCGTCCGCAGCGTCGCTCAAGCGCCAACTGTGGGTCTCAAATTGCTGACCGGAAAAAACCTGTTCCGACGTGGTGTGGTCGGGCATCACGTAACGGAAGCGTCGGTCTTCGGTGGAGACGCCAATGAGCATGCTCGGCTCGTCCGTACCGCCCATGCCGTACGCTCGGAACATCCGTCCAGCATAGGAGTCGTCCGTTCCATATTCAGGTTCCATGGTGCCGCATTCATAGCATTCATCGAAGGTCCAATCGATTTCGCACATTCGGAAGTCTTGTTCGCCACGGTGCAAGCGCTCATCAAAATCGCACATGCGAGAGATGGTAACGATGCGCACCAAGCGCCCAGTCTCCTCATGCGTGGCCCGAAGGCTCGCCTCCCACTCATCTTCCGTTTCGTTGGAAATCACGTCTGCAGCGTCAAGGATGTACCATTCACCATCGGGCTGAGGTGGGAAGTTGGAGACGGATTCCGTGCTTCCCTCTGCGGCAGCCGCGCCGGAGAAGGTGAGCGGAAGCAGAAGCATCATCACGAGCATCGCAAGGGCAGGCCTACGGCTGAACATGACCGAAGCATCGGCGCTCAGGCATTGAGGCTTGCTCCGAAACCGGCCATCAAGAGGCCAAGCACCAGCCCAACAGCAGGCCTCCAAGGAAGAGGAGTGAACAGATGATTGTGAGCGTCCTGTACGGCGTCAGCGTATGCTGACGAAGGTCCACCCAGCGCTGGTGGGGAAAGGAAGCGAATCGCTCTTTGGCCGGCGGCCAGAGGTCAGCAGGTGGCGCACGCCCGAAGACCTTGGCGTAGGCCGCCTGCGTCGCCGCATATTGGGCCTCATAACGCGTGTCTTCTGCTTCCCCACCAAGGGTCGGGCCGTGGTGCAAGGCTTGCCCCAGCCGCTCCGTGAACGGACCCCAGTAATCTCGGCTGTAGGTGAGGTGCAGGTGCCAGACCTGATCGACCTCCACCGAAGGCGTGCATGGGCCAACATGCACACAAAGGTAGGCAAATCGAAGGTACTCCTGGACCGCGCGTTTTGCAAAGCCAAGGTCCCAACCTTGCTCATGAGCCAAGCGCTGTTCGAAGGTGAGGTCCGCCTGCTGCGGGCCGATGGTGATGGCCAGCAGGCCTCGGTGGTCGTCGATGGAAATGGCCCCATCGACCGGTGCACCGAGCGCGTCTGCGGCCATGGAAGGGGCTCGACGACCTGATGCTTGAGGATGGCGCCGTTGCTCACTCGAGCGGGTGCGCCACGAGGTACTGTTGCAACCGCTCCAAGCGACGTTCTCCGTTGTCGTCCTCGTCGGCCATGCTCCGGATGGCTTCCTCGATGGTGGCGTGGTCCTCAGGCTGCAAGCCGAGCAAGGAACGGAAGAGGTTCAGCATCGCCCACTCGTCTTCCGTGATGACCTCGTCGTCAAGCGCGGCGATCAAGGCGCCTTGGTAGGTGGTGGCGTCACCCATTTCCAGCTTCGTCAGTGGAGCCTCCTCCTTGGTGAACGGATCGTCCCCGCTGCGCGCGGCGGTCAGCATCTCAAGTGCGTCCATGGGCGAGAGTCCCAAGGACCGGGCAATGATGCTGAGGATTTGCGCTTCGTCACCGGTCACGATGTCGTCTGCGTAGGCGGCTTCTGCGATGCGGTAGTAGAGCCATTGGGCCCGGCGCTCGGCGTCCATGCCCTTGCCCTGGGCGGGAGAGGCATAGCCCTTCTGCTCTTCACTCAAGATTTGCCCAAGGAGCGATGTCCGCTTCGGAGCGCAAGGATTCAACCTCAGCCGGCGTCTGCTCCTCAGCCTCGCCATCCTCTCCAGGAATGATGTTTTGCAGCAAAGCGACAGCTCGCTCGAGCGTCGAGGCGGTCGGAGCGTTGTAAGCATGGGGCCCGATGCCCTTGCGGTACACCATGAGCCGGTAGGTTTCACCCTCATTCTGCGACTGAGTGACCCCTTCGACCTTGAAGATCTCATTATGGGGGATGTGCTCGACAAAGGAGGGCACAATGACGCCAAGCACAGACACCATCCGGACTTCGTGCTCGTCCACTTCCATGAACAGCAACGGTTTGGTGACGGTGAGCAGTCCTATCGCGCCGCCCCATTCGATCAGCAGCACCACGAGGCCTTCGACGACCGCCGCGGGGATGCCAAGGACGGCGTCATCCGGGAAGAGCACGAACGGGCCGAACAGGCTCACCACGATCAGGAAAACAGGGCCACCGAGGGCCGTCATGACGGCGATGAAGATCAACGGATGAGGGAGAAAAACGCGTTCCATGCCAACGAGCAGCGGGGGTCAGGTTTGTTCCTTCCGCCGAATTTTGCTGTATTACGTTCTGATGTTATCTGTGATACATTCATATACCGTATGCCTTTCTCTGAATTTGAGCCCCATGACCGCACCGACCCAACTCGTCTCCCTCCGCTTGTCGGAGGACGACATCGCGCGCCTCGAGCAGCGCGTTGGATTGGACGGCACGCGAAGCCGATCGGACGTCATCCGTTTGGCCATCAAGAGCCTGCTTGACGACGAACCGCTCAAGCCTGGCATGGGCCGCGTCACCATCGACCTTGGGCAGGACCTGATGCCTCAGATCGAAGCCGTCCATGCCCTGACCGGGATGGACGCGAAGATGCTTGCACGCCAAGGCATGGACTTGGCCGTGCGCCACCAACTTGCCGAGCGCGTCACCATCGACGAGCTCATCGAAGCCCGGGCCGAAAAGGCGCAGGCACGTCAGAAATTTTCCAGCGAGGACCACCAGTGAAACCACAGGGTGAGAGCAGCAGACAGAGGGGATGGGAAAAATGATCGGAACCGACGGTGCCCCCAACCACCGATGGAACCGACCCTTCGTCGGAGGCGGACGACCCGCTGCCTTCGGCTTCGCTGCCTTGCGGGAACGCGCCCGTCGCGCGCATTCGGGTCAACCCCCACAACCCCCAACAACCCCCCCCGGCGACGGCGGTGGGGGGCCCCCCAGTCCTGCCTCCTGAGGCGGACCGGAACACGTGCCGCGGACTCCACGCCGCGGCACCCTTGAATCAAACACCGGCGAATGCGTTCGCCAATCCTTTTGGAGGCTCGACCTCGGTCGCCTCCTGTGTCGGTCAACGTCGAGGAACTTGGCCGCCGCTGGTTGGCCCATGAAGAAGCTCGACCCGGCCAACGCGAGATGATTCACGACGGCATCGAAGCCCTTTGGGAGCGCGGCCACCTCGTCGCGGCAGCACCGACGGGCATTGGCAAGACGGCCGCATCGCTTGCCGCCGCCCTCGCGGTCGCCAGGGAGCGAGAGGGACGGTGCACGGTGATGTTCCTGACCTCGAGGCAAAGCCAGCACCGAATCGTGGTCGAAACCGTTCGCTCGATGAACGACCGTCGCCTGCCCGAGGATCGGGTCAGCCTCGTGGACATGATCGGCCAAGCCGGCATGTGCGTCCAACCCTTTGCAGACGAGCGGCCCGCGGTGTTCAGCCTGCTGTGCGCCAACGCGCGGAAAACGCGCTCGTGTCGACCGTACATCACCCCCGCACCCAGCCTGCCCAACCGCATCCTGGCAAGCCCATTGCACGTCGAAGAATTGGTGGAACTCACGCGCCATCACCGGGAGCACGGCGAACCCACCTTGGCGTGCCCATGGCGCGTGGCCCGTGAAGCAGCCGCCCGGGCCGACGTGGTGGTCGCCGACTACAACCACTTGTTCAACGAAGGCGTGCGAGACAGCACCTTGGCCGCGTTGGGCTTGACGCTGGAGCAACTCATCATTGTCGTGGACGAGGCCCACAACCTGCCTGAGCGCATTCGAAGCGGCCTTGAGCGTCGTTTGACCCCGTTGCTCGTCCGCAACGCTAAACCGGATTTGGAGGAACATGTGGGCAACGTCTCCGAGCGCTTGGGGCGGGGGCCACACACGGACATGATCGAATGGACCACGCAGGTCATCGACGCGTTGGCTCCGCTTGTGCAAGGACACTTCGCCCGTTTGCACACCGACCTTGCAGAGGCGGCCGACGACGCCGTTCGTCGTCGAAGGAAAGGCGAGCGCGGCGTCTTCGAACCAAAGGAACTCGAAGTGAAGGCGGACGATCTCCTGGCCCTCATCAACCAGGCGTGCGACACCGTTGACGGCGTTTCCGGCCAAACCACCCTGACCACACCGGCACCCGCTGCCGCCGTGGAGCGCCTCGATCGGCTCAACGTGCTTCGCGAGGTGCTTCGTGACGCAGAAGTTGAGGTCGACCCTGAAGCGACCCAAGACGCAGAATCCGACGCTCAGCGGCTTGGCGCGGTGCTGGACGACCTCGTGCGCTTTGGCGACACCACGGGGCACCTCTTCTGCTTCTCACCCGAAGGCCGAGCC
>DUHU01000250.1:0-2103 GCA_013330765.1 Candidatus Poseidoniaceae archaeon
AAGCCTCTGGGCTTCAGCTCGAAATCGAAGGAGCCTACGTCGCCCATGACCTCGATCGCCTGCATGACGGTGTTGACGTGGCCCTCGCAATCTACGACCCAGGGCGAGGGAACATTTCCCACGGCGCTTTGCCGGTCCGCATGTTCGAAGCCGCGGCCCGTGGGGTTCCAAGCGTGGTGAACGCCGACGTGCTGATGGCCGATGTGGCCGTTGCCGAAGGCATCGGTGTGCCGTGCGCATGGGACGACCCGCAAGCGCTATGCGACGCCCTGCTTCAAGCACGTGGCCTGTCCCTTTCCGACGATGCTGGCGTCATGCCCACATCCGACCGCGCGGCGTGGTTGGACGCCGTTGTGCGTCTGATGCCCTAAGTCTCAGACAAATGGAGGCCGAACGATGACGGCACGGACCGCCTTGCGGGGACTTGCTTGGACAAGCACTTCGTCGCCTTCGTTGACGCCGGCAATGTAGCCAATGCCGATGCCGACGTTTTCCAACGAAGGTGCAGGTGCACCAGAGGTCAGTTGCCCCAGCGGTGCACCGTCCACCGACGTCACGGGCTTGCCGGGACGTGGGAGGGGGCCCTTCTCGAGGTAGCGCACACCCCACCAACGGGCATCGCTTTCGTCATGACCTCGCATGCGGGCGGCCCCTGGGTGCTCATGGTCGAAACCCCACCCGAACGGTACGTTGGTCTCCCATGAGTCACGGGCGAGGAAGGCCTCCTCTTCTGTGGTGGCCAAGGTCGGCCAAAGGAAGTCAACACCGGACAACAAGAAGCCCTTCTCCAGACGAAGCGTATCTCGGGCACCAAGGCCGACCGGCGTCACACCGGCAGCAATGAGGGCACGCCACAACGGCGCAGCGTCAGCGTTGGGGACGAGGATCTCGTATCCCGCCTCGCCGGTGTAGCCGGTCCCCTGGATGTATCCGGTGATGCCCAAAGCCGCCCCGTTGAGCGGAGACCAGCGAAAGCGTCCCACATGAGCGTCCTCACCAAGCACGGCTGAGAGCATCGCTTTGGCGTTGGGTCCTTGCAGGGCGAGGATGGCGGTCGCTTCGGAACGGTCCTCCAAGATGATGGAGCCGTCCCCAGGCAGATGGTCGGTGAACCAACCCCGCATGACGTCGATCATCGAAGCGTTGGGCACGCCGAGAATTTCCTCTTCAGACACCACGGCGAAGATCATGTCGTCGATGATGTGCCCTTCATGGTCCATGAAATGGGTGTAGGCGCACCGCCCGGGCTGGACCGCCGTCACGCGCTGTGTGGCCAAGGATTCCAGCCAAGCGCGAACGTCCTTGCCCACGAATCGAAACAAGCCCATGTGCGAGACGTCGAACAATCCTGCACCGGTGCGGGTGGCGACGTGTTCTTCTGAAATGGAACTGTACCAAATGGGCAATTCAAACCCGTGGAAATCGACGATGCGACCTCCCAAGTTCACGTGTTCGTCGTAGAGTGGGGTGCGCACCAGCGGTCCGTCGCTCATGCGCCATGCGTCAAGTCCGCGGTTCTTCAACCTGTGACTTGCCATTCACGGGCATGGTCCGAGCCAAGCGAAGCACGTGGTCGACAAGGTCGTCAAGGGTGGACGCCTCAACGGCCGGGTTGGCAATGACGGAGCGAAGGACAACACGACCGTCCAAGTCGGCGCGACTCACCATGAAACGACCCTCCTCAAGCAAAGCGGCTCGCAACCCTGCATTGTGGGCGTCGACGGTCTCGCCGAGGTGTGGCACGCCTTCGGGCACGTGACGGAAGCACACGTTGGTCCATTCGGGGGTACCGACGAGTTCCAATTGTGGTTCTTGACGCACCCGGTCGGCCAGATGCGCCGCGAGGGACATGTACCGGTCCACCAAAGCCCCCCAGCCTGCGTCACCACGTGAACGCCAAGCAAGGAAGAGTTTGAGCGCGTCGTTCCGACGTCCGCATTGCAACGAGAGACGTCCAAGGTCTTGGTGTTCAGCGTTGTCGTGGAAGAGGTAGTGCGCTTCGTTTCCGTGCGCACAGGCCGCACGAAGCACCTCCGCCCGTTGCACGATGAAGGCGCTGCACACCAAAGGCAAGCCCATCATTTTGTGCGCATCCCAACAGAC
>DUHU01000250.1:2404-3203 GCA_013330765.1 Candidatus Poseidoniaceae archaeon
CATTTTGTGCGCATCCCAACAGACGCTGTCCGCCCGTTCGACGCCGTCCATGAGGTGGCGGTGGGTGGTCGAAAAGAGGCACGAACCGCCCCACGCGGCGTCAATATGCAGCCAGACCTCGTGTGTTTCGCACACGTCGGCAATGGCCTGGATGGGATCGAAAGCACCCCGGACCGTCGTGCCGCTGGTGGCCACGACACACAAAGGCGAGCGTCCAAGGTTGCGCTCGCGACGGATGGCATGGTCCAATGCGGTGGGATCCATACGTCCGTTGACGTCCGTGTCGACTTTGATGAGGTTGGCACGACCAAGACCGAGGACGTTGGCGGCCATGGCCACCGAATAATGCGCTTCTTTGGAGACAAACATGCACCAGGACCGTCCGTCAAAACCGTCGTGCCCTGATGCGGGCAAGGCGGCTTGCCGTGCGCACAACACGCCCATCAGGTTGCCGTTGGAGCCTCCCGTGGTCAGGGTGCCCGCACCGGTCGGCATTCTCAGGTGTTGTCGCATGCGGTCGAGGACCGCGGATTCAATGAGGCTGGCGAGTGGGGCAATCTCGTAGGTATACATCGACGTGTTCGTCGCGGCAGTCACGAGTTCGCCTGCGAGCCCTTCGGGCGTCAACCCGCCCCAAAGAGGGTTCATGAAGCCGGGTTGATCGGTCCGTACCGCGCCGCGAAGGTAGGCTCGAATGTCGTCCAAGACACGATCCAAGCCCGCACCCACCAGCGGCAGGTCCAGATCGGTGGTTTTCTTCAGGCTGGAGGGAGTGATGTGGTGACGAATCCTCCCGTCC
>DUHU01000259.1 GCA_013330765.1 Candidatus Poseidoniaceae archaeon
CGGTACGGCAAGTACCCGCTTGCGCTTCTTCTGGTCGAGGCATTCTACTGGTTCCTGACGGAGCCTTCGGACACCCTTGCACCCTTGCAAGTCGTGGAAGCGTGGTTATGGCACGGCATCACGGAGATGGTTTGGGGGGCTGACGCGGTCAGCCTCAGCCAGCACAACGGTTGGACCACACGCATCGACTTTCACCACCCCAGTTTCCCAGGAACCTTCGACACGGTTGGCCTCTATGTGTCGGACGAGTGCGCCGGCGTGCATGAGATGATTTTCCTCTCCACCCTCATCCTCATCACCGACGACGTGCCTCAGCGGGATCGGCTTCGCGCCGTGGCCGTGGGCTGTGCGTTGGTGTTCATCTTGAACCTCGCCCGGTTGGTCGCCTTCTACCCGATTGCACTTGGGGGCTGTCTGGAAGCGCCCAACGATCCAACCTGCCTGAACGACATGTGGGCCTTCCATCGCCAGGTCTACGAGTGGGGCTTCCTCGTGGTTCTCATCGGCCTGTGGCTGGCATGGTTCACGTGGGTGGGTGGACCGCGCCGGGTGAAGGACCGCAGCATGGCCGGCAGCGACCGGTGGCGCATCACGCCCCGCAAAGCCTGGGCATGGTCCGAGCACCGCCCTGCATGGAAGCAACCGGTCATGGGCGTCGCCTTGGCGGCGATCCTGTTTCTGACGGCCACCGCCATGGTTCGCAATGACCCTGTGGCCCTTGAAGCACGTGCCACGGCCGAGATGTGTGCCTTCAGTGAACTGGTCAGCCAGCGCTGTGCAGACGCGCAAAACACCTGGAACGACGCCATCGACGGTGCGTGGTCGGTGGCCACCCTTGGCCTGCTCAGTCTGGCCGTCAGCGGCCTGATGTTCGAACGGCCGTTGCCGGACGGTCGATGGCCGTCAATGGTCGACGAAGAGGAACGACGGGCGATTCAAGAAGCCGCCCGCGAAGAGGAATGAACCTCAAAGAACGAGTTCTGCGGTCCGGGTGGAACCTGCAACGCCCTCTTTGCTGAGGGCCTTCATGGCCTTCGCAGCAACGCTGCTGTGCATGCCCAAATCGAGGTGTCCATCGGCTTGGACAATGCTTCCAACGGCCAAGGGGTCGCACGCCAAGGTGTCGACAAGCCAATCGGTCAAATCGGCCTTGGAGAGGCCTTCAGCCGAGGAAATGCTCACGCGGAGGGTGACGAAGCCGAAGGGATCGGCCGCGTCTGAAAGGTCTTCACGGAACTGAACCGGGTCACGTTCGACACCTTCTGGC
The DNA here is from genome assembly GCA_013330765.1 of Candidatus Poseidoniaceae archaeon. Classification (GTDB taxonomy): domain Archaea; phylum Thermoplasmatota; class Poseidoniia; order Poseidoniales; family Poseidoniaceae; genus MGIIa-L3; species MGIIa-L3 sp12206u. Next base: position 1,268 of record DUHU01000259.1, read on the forward strand.
AGGTCTGGAGCTTCCGCGTCTTCAACGGGAAGATCGTACGTGGCCACGATGTTTTGCATCTGTTGGCCTGAGGAACGGTCCACCAAGGTCCATGCTTCCCCAGTGCGGCCAATGCGTCCGGTGCGGCCAATGCGGTGGATGAAGGCGTCCATGTCGTTTGGCACGTCGTAGTTGATGACCCGCGTCACGGTGTCCACGTCGATGCCTCGTGCGGCGACGTCGGTCGCCACGATGATGCGAATGTCGCCCTCACGGAAGCGGCCAAGGATGCGCTCACGCTGGTTTTGCGAGAGGTCACCGTGAAGACCTTCGACGTCGAACTTGGCCTTGTCGAGTCGCGTCACAAGGAGGTCGACCATCCGCTTCGTGTTGGCGAAGATGATGGCTTGACCGTCTTCCTCGAGATGGGAAAGCACACGGGCCGTGGCCCAGAGCTTGTTTGACCGGCCCACGTGGACGAGCAGCATACGCACGTCGGGGAGATCGATTTCGTCTTCGTTGGTCTGCACGAACTCTGGGTCGCGCATGAATTCGGAAGCCGCGTTGACAATTTCTTGCGGGAAGGTGGCAGAGAAGAGCAAGGTCTGCTCGCGGGCGGTCATGCGCTCCAACACCCAAAGAATGTCGGGGAAGAAACCCATGTCGAGCATGCGGTCTGCTTCGTCGAGGATGAACATCCCTGGCTTGGTCAGGTCGATGTGCCCGCGCTCGGACATGTCCATGACACGTCCGGGAGTACCGACGATGACGTCAACGCCCGCGTCGAGTTGCTTGGCTTGCTTTTCGATGTCCGTGCCGCCGTAAACGGTTTGCATGCGAAGGCCTGTTTCGCCCTGGAGGGTCTCAAGTTCCTCCGCCACTTGCACGGCAAGTTCGCGGGTGGGTGCAAGCACCAAGGCTTGCAGGCCGGCACCTGGAGTGGCGCGTTCGATCATGGGCAGGCCGAAGGCCGCAGTCTTTCCCGAACCGGTGCGGGCTTGACCAATGATGTCTCGGCCTTGACGGGCCAGGGGCACGGTGTCGCGTTGAACTTCCGTGGCGAACTCCCAACCGAGGCCGTCGATGGCGGCCTGAACGGTATCGGGGAGGTCCCATGCATTGAATCGGGTCGTCGTGAACATTGTGTTCGCCTCCGTTCCTTGGTTCTACGGGCCACCGGAACGGCGGCGACCCTTGCGCGTCTCAGAAGGACTCGGCGTCCTTGATCTCCTGCTGGAGCTGGCCCATCCAGTACTTCCGTGCGTTTTCCCGGGTGAGCGGGCGCTTGGTCTGGCGGACGTGCTCGAGGATGTACTGACGGAATTTCAGGGCCTTGGTTCGGTTGATGCCCTTGGGGGTCATACCGTCCCACATGCGCTCGAACTGCTCGGCCTTGTCATCGTACGTGACGTCATCCATGACTACACCTGAACGTCTTGGCGACCGGTGGGCCTCTCTTAACGCTGTTGGCCGTCCTCTTCGGGAGGCTCTGGGCCTTCCGCCGGTGAAGGCTCCATGCTGGCAACGGGTTCCGGCTCAAGCAAACCGATGGGCTGCTCCATGGCCTGTGCCACCTCGCGGTCGAGTTGCGGCACCGGTTCAGCGGGTGCCAAGAAGCGGTTCTTTTGCTGTTCGTTGCCGTCGATCTCGGGATCGAAAATCATCTCCATGAGCAAGGCTCGGATGCCAGGGTCTTGCTCGACCTGCAGACGGTCCTGAGCGAAACTGCGTTGGTCTTCTTC
>DUHU01000166.1:0-2282 GCA_013330765.1 Candidatus Poseidoniaceae archaeon
AGGGCCTCGCCATGTTCGTGACGGGCCCCTTGGACCATCGCCAAACCGATGTGCAGCACGCTTTCGCCGAGCCGGGCTGCCCTCAAGAACACGACCGTTGATTCAGTGGCCGCTGTGATGTGTTCAAGAACCGCATTCAGCACCGCGGAAGCATGGCGCACGACGACGGCTGCTTCCTCGTCCCCGGCCCCGTTCGGATGAACCAAGCCTGCTTGGACGCCATGGCCACGCCCGTGATGACCGCTCGAGGATCGGAGTTCCGTGACGTGATGGCGGGCCTGAACGCAGGCCTGCGCGTCGCGTTCAACCTGAGTCCCTCAGAAGGCGTCAGGGGGACCGAGTCGTGGACCGGCGAAGACGGCTACAAGGTCATCGTCGTATCCGGCTCAGGCACCGCGGCGATGGAGATGGTCATGGCGAACCGCTTCCGCCCCGGCGACCGCGTGTTGGTGCCCACCAACGGCAAGTTCGGCGAGCGCGTCGCCCACATGGCCGACCGCTTCTGTACCCTGAAGCACATCCAGTACGAATGGGGCCGCTCCTTCGACCTCTACGAGATCGAAGAGGAACTTGCCAAAGGCTGCTACGAAGGCCTGGCCATCTGCCACAACGAGACCAGCACGGCGATCACGCAGGACGCCGCCGCCCTCGCTGAGATGTGCCAACGCCACGACGTGGCTTTCATCCTCGACGGCATCACCTCGGTCGGTGGACTGCCGGTGCATCCTGAGGCCTGGGCGGCTGAAGCGGTGGTGATGGGCGCGCAGAAGTGCACTGCAGGACCCTCCGGCATCGCCGCCATCGCCGTCTCGGAACGCTTTGTCGAGCGGACCAAAGCCATTCGTGGCCAAGGCGACAGCAATCCTGTCTACTACCTGGACATGATTCCCGCGTTCAAGAAAGGCGACGACGACCAAACCCCTTGGACGCCGGCGATCAACCTCGCCATGGGATGGAGCGCCGCCCTCGACGCCCTCCGTGACGAAGGGCTCGAAGCCCGATGGGAACGCTGCCGTACGATGGCGGACGGGGTGCGCCGCTTGTTCAGCGACGCCGGGTTCCAACTTCTCGCCGACGCGGGCCAGCAAAGCGACACCGTGACCGCGGTCCTCTATCCGGAAGGCATCGACGACGCATGGCGCACCCGCCTCAAGGAGGTGCACCACACGCAGGTCATCGGCGGTCAAGACGACCTGAAGGGCAAGATGTTCCGCGTCGGCTCAATGGGTGAAACGCCAATTGAGGAGATGGTGGAAGGTTGCCGCAGGATGTTCGCCTGCTTTGCTGAAATGGGCGTGAACCTTCCTGACCTCGACGTCGCGAGTTACTTCGCTTGAGCACCAAACAGGCGCATGGGCTAAACCTCAGAGAAGGTTGCTGGTACCATGGAAGACGTGCTGCTCGTTCTCTTGTTCGGGGCAGCAGGCTTTGTCTTGCTCTTGGCCCTCAGGTTGGTCATCGCCGTTCGCCGGTTCAAACTCGAACAGCCTGAAAACGAACGCAACTGGGTCAACGACAACGCAAAACTGACCCGCGCACACTTCGACGGAAACACGGTCCACTTGGAGAACGTTCGAGATTTCTCATGGCGAACCACACAAGACTTCGATGAACGCTGGGTCAAACGAACGGTCCGCCTGGATTTGGTCAGCCGCGTGTGGCTCATCCTCGAATATTTCGAGCCGGACAAGCCACAAATCGCCCACACCTTCCTTTCCTTCGAATTCGAGGACGGTCAGCGCCTTGCCTGTTCCATCGAAGTCCGCCGTGAGCAAGGCGAGCGCTTTCACCCGTTGAAGGGACTGGCGCGTAAGTTCGAATTGATGTACGTCTGGGCCACGGAAGCGGACGCCATCGGCGTACGTGCGCGGTGCCGGACCCGTTCTGTCACCCACTTGCTTGAGGGGCGTTTCCTCAAGGAGGAAAGCAAACCTGCTCTCCTTGAATCCTACCTCAAACGGACCAACGCCCTGGCTGACAAGCCCGAGTGGTACAACACCATCACCAACACGTGCACCACCAACTTGGTCCAACACGTGAACGACATCTATCCTGGAAGGGTCCCGATGGGCCTGGCATGGTTGCTTCCCGGGCTTTCTCCCGAGATGATGGAGCGTGAGCGCCTGATCCACATTGACGAAGACCTGGCCACGACCATGGAGCGGAGCCAAATCGATGAGCGGGCCCTCGACTGGGACGGCACCGGCGACTTTGGGGATTGGGTCCGAAGCGCGTGACGCCACACGCACGCTCATAGGTCGTGCGTCGGACCCGCCGCCATG
>DUHU01000166.1:2590-4193 GCA_013330765.1 Candidatus Poseidoniaceae archaeon
CGGACCCGCCGCCATGGAGGACGAGGGCGGCCGTCAAATCGGCTACGTCGAACTCCTTCGAACCTATCCGACCTTTGCGAAGTACTTCTTCGCCAACATCCTGTCCACCACGGGAACATGGTTCACCACGATTGCGCTGTTCGTCCTCGCCGCTGAAGTCTCGGGTTTGCCCGAGTTGGCGGTCGGTTTGGTGCTGGTCCTGCGGATGTTCGCGCTCGCGCTTCCACAACCCTTCACAGGCATGCTCGCGGACCGGTACAGCCGCAAGGGCCTGATGATTTTCTCCAACATCGGCTCCGCCATCTGTGCCCTTGCTTTGCTGTTGGTCAACGGACCAGAAGACGTGGTGCTCTACTACGCCATGACGGTCATGCTGATGGTGCTGCACGCGGTCTACGTTCCAGCGGAAAACGCGGCGATCCCCAACTTGGTCGGTGAAGGCGAGGCCCTCATGACGGCGAACGCCATGAATTCAGCGACGTGGTCCATCGCCCTCGCGGTCGGTGCCTCGGTCGGAGGCTTCGTCGTCGCGGAATACGGCACGGACACCGCCTTCATCGTCGATGCCATTTCCTTCTCCCTGTCGGCCGTTTTCATCAGCCTCCTGACCATCCCTCAGGAAACCAAAGAGGCGGAGGGATCCATCTTCAAGGAAGGCTTGGCCCAAATCGCGGACGGTTTTCGCCGCATCCTCAGCACGCCGCCCGTCTACCGCATCCTGACCGCCAAGGCCCTGTGGTCCATCGGTGGCGGTGGTCTCGTGTTCTGCCTCATCATGGTCGGTGAAGAAATCGGCATGGGCGAAGTGGCCGCTGGCATTGGCATCTTGTTCGCCGCTCGGGGCATCGGCTCTGGCATCGGCCCCATCGTCGCCCGAGCGACCTTGCGAGACCGCAAGCGCTGGCCGTTTTACCTTGGTTTCCTGGTTTCGCTTTGTGGCCTCTTCTATGTCCTGGTGGGCTTGCTGACGTGGACGCCGTGGATCACCGTGCTCGTCTTGTGCGCCCACGCCTCAAGTGGCGCGAACTGGGTGCTCTCGACCGTGATGCTGCAGGAGCGCACCGAAGACGATTGGCGTGGGCGGGTCTTCGCGACCGACTTCCTGCTGATGACCACCACCAACGGCACCTCGTCGCTCGTGGCGGCGCTGCTCATCACCTACGGCGACGTGCCCTTGCGGCAACTGATCCTGACCTTCGCGTTGGTGCAAGTGGTCTCGGGCATCCTGTGGGTCTTGGTCACACGAAAGGGAGAACAATCCTACTTCATCGCTTCAAGCGCCTAAGGGGCTTGGTGCTCTTCCCCACATTCTTGTAAAGCGTCGAAGTCAGACCGTTCGAGAACACGGGATTCGATCGTTTGCGTCACGTCAGGTGCGCACACCGAGACTCGAACTCGGGTAACGAGGTTGGGAACCTCGTATCATAACCACTAGATCATGTGCGCCGTGGCTTGGCGAGTCAGACGCCCTTCAAGACCGCTTCGGCGGGCTTCATTGACGGCGATGCCTGGAATTGTTTGAACGACCTTTCCGACCGCCACCGCCGCGTTGTCCGCCGCTGCGTTGTCCGCCGCCGCCGCCACCGCCGCCGCCGCCCGCCGC
>DUHU01000168.1 GCA_013330765.1 Candidatus Poseidoniaceae archaeon
TGAACGGTGTCCGGCAAACGCTCTGCCGTACGGTTTGAGTTCGAATGGACCGTCCGGTAGGCGAAATTGATCACGTCACCTCGCTCTGCAAAAAGAGCCCCGTTGGCGTAGGAACCGTACGGCGGGGAAGTGTCCGTTGCCGCTTCCAAGCGGAGATCAATCGAGGCATTGGTCCACCACGTCAACGCGCTGATCCGACCGAAACCAAGGCCGAGGTTTTGGCCTTCGTCCTGTACGAAAAGGGCAGGGACATGGCCCTTACCGGCGTACATCGAAGCCACGTCCCACCGCAAGCGGAAGGTGATGTCCAGCCGCCATGCGGCTCCGCCGAGGTGCTGAACGTTGACCTCCGGTGCGCCGAGGAAGCACGCCACATCCGGTCGAGTTTCTTGTGTCCTTGGAACATAGGTAATCCGGCATGCGTCGTCGTCCTGACCCAAAAGCGCCACTTCGATGGCGTCGAGCGTGGTCAATCCGTTGGCATCGACGACCTCGGCCGAGAAGGTGTGGAGGTGTCCGGGATACAACCGGCCTTGATCTGCGTCGAGTTGCAAACTCGACGTGGGGACCGACGTGGGTCGACGTGCTTCCAATCGGAGTTCGGCCGCGAACGGCCCGTCAAACTCGCCACCTCCCGGAAGCGGATATCCGGCCACATCGTAGGCCTCGACCACGAAACGGGCGATGCCAAGGTCGGCTCCGGTGGGGACGATGTCCGAGGCTTGAATCAGCGGTAAATCGAGGGATTGGTTCGTCCGGCCTTCGGCCAAAGGTACGACCATTCGGATCCATTCGTCCGTTTCGCTGACGCCGTTGTCGTTGGCGTCGTCCCGCGATTGCAACCACGACCACACGTAGGCAGGCCCGTCCAAGCCTTGGTCGTCCCTGAGGTTCAACACCAAGGCGACGTTGGCATCGGAAGGAAGCACATGGCCATCCGCAGGCTGCCTCCCGCCGGGGTCAAGAACGTCCAATCCAACAAATTCGGGCATGACGTCGTCATAGATGACGTCGACCACTGGGGAAGTGCCGCGCTGTTCGCTGGTGGTCGAAGCCGCATCGTATGGTCCAAACCTGGTGATGCGTGCTTCCACCGTCAGGTGAGCCCCGCTTGGCAGGATGCCTGTCTCTGGCATCGACACGGTGCCGTTGAACCAACCGCCGTCCTGCACGGCCACCAGAACGCTGTCCATCCATGTGCCATTTCGTAATTCAAGGCTGACGGCCGCTTCACCGGCCCTGGGATGCACGCCCGCCACCCCTTCGACCCGGAGTTGACCCTGGACCTCCATGGTGCGGTTTGCGCCCACCTCAAAGGGCCAGAGGGGTTTGGTCCAGTCGTGCAAAGCGCGGCCTCGGTCGTCGAAGACTTCCAAAGAAATCACCTCGAGATCGTTTTCCACGTCGTTCCCCTGAACGTCCATGGCTTGGACCGCAGGTCCTGTGGTGAGTCCTTCCACGTCCGTTGCGGCCGTCCACCAGTGGAGATGAGCCACGTCGTCGAAGGACCACGAAGAGGTGAGCGTCCACGCGACGCGACATGATCGCGCATCGCAGGCGGCGGTGCTGGTGTCTTGGAGCGCCGCCAACCCTGCTCCGGACGGTTGCCTGAACCGCGCAAGGCCTTCGCTCAAACGGTCCACTGTGACCTCACCTAGGGGCATGGCCGGGGAAGGCCCGAACGCGAGGGTGACCGATTCGATGAGGGGGACGGCGGCGAAGGGGTCCCTTGGGTCGGTGCGTTCATGTTCGGTGATCACGGTGACGTTGGTGCCGGGCGTCCATGTCCGTGTTGGAACCTGCACGAAATCATCGTGCAAGGTGACCCTGGAAGAAAGGTCGAGGGTCACGTCGACGGCTCCATGCTGTGTGACCACCCACGCTTCGAGACGGTGTTGAAGGTCGGTGTTTCCTTCGCGGCGGTCGTGCAGGGCTGCATCCACGACCGCGAGGTCCAAGGACAAGCGTCGTTCGCCAACGGAACTCAAGGCTGCGAACGCATGGGTCAACAACGTCGCTGACGACCATGCCCGCAATGTGGTGCTGCAACGTTGCCCGTAGGCAGAGGGAGCGTCAACATGACGCTGGCAGGAGGCGGTGCCCGTGAGGTGCAGATGACCGGCCACGTCGGTGACGTGCGTGGAGGTGCTGACGCTGGACGGGTGCGACACGTGGATGCCTTCTGCTCCGAGGTCCAACACCAAGTGATAGGGCACCGATGACGACGTGCTGGTGGGTCGGCCTTCCGTCCACCAGACGAGTTCAACGCTCTGGTTGGCCGAAGAAGCAGGATCTGGACCGGTGCCGTTGTTTTCCCACAGAAGCGCCCCGTCGCTGACGTTGAGCATCATGGCCAACGCATCGGCCGAACCAAGCACGTCACCAAGCCCCAAGGAAGCCATCGAAAACACCTCATGCACCTGTGCATCCAATCCGACCTTCACGCCGGTGGCCGAATGAAGGCATGCCACCTCGCTGCGAGCCTCGCTCAAGCTTGCACCGGCAGGCAACTGCACGCTGAGGGGGGACGTGAGGCGGTGGGTGGGCCACGCGACGTTGAACGTTTCAACGCCCGAGGCATTCCCGACGGAGGTGATCGATGCGCCTGGGGCGACCAAAAGAGCGCCCTGACCGATCACGTGGACCGTGGTACGGTCGTGCGGGCAGGTCGGGGACGCCGGGAAAGGCAAGAAGGCGTTCAGGTGCCCAACGTTCTGTAAAGCGCCGTCTTGGCGAACCAGGAGACCGTTTGGTAGCACATTTCGGACGTGCCCGGCATCGAGGTGAGCGACGGTGCCCAAGGTCAAGCGGTCAAGGATCGGTGTGGCCAAGGCGGAGGTGGAGGACATGTTCACCCGCAGGCGGAGCACGGGCACGTCGCTCGTGGAGAGACCGACATGGGTAGGGAAGGTTAGACCGGTCCAGCCGGCCACTTCTGAGCCGTTTTGGTGAAGCAAATCAACGGTGAGGTTCGTCCCCGGAGGAAGCCTGGCATGCCCATCAAGCAGGCCCCACATGGGCCGGCTTGGAGCGCTGAAAGCCGGAGACGTCCACGTGCCTTCGTCCAAGAAGACATCGATTTCCACACCCGCATCGTCGATGTACCAACCGTCTTTCTCCACCCACGTGTCAGAGAAGAAGACGTATCGGAAACGGACGTCTTGACCGGACAGGTTGCTGACGTCGATGGTTTCCGCGTCGAAACTCTGGGACCTTGACGGGCAACCGCCGCTGTGGATGGATCCATCATAGATGCCCTCGCCGTAGAATGGCGAATACGGATTCATGCTGGAGAGGGTGTGATGCGTGTGGCTGTGATAGGGTGGGAACCACCACGTTGCCCCGTCGTCCACTGAAATCTGCACGGCTCCTCCGTCCCAATCTGTTTCCGTGCACACCCAAGAACGGAACGCCAAGCGAGCGCTGCTGTTGTCGGGCAGGCTGTAGGTCGGTGAGGTGAGGTAAGCCAGACTCTCAGGGGCATAGTCGCCGCTCAGTACAATCCCTGCGCCACGGTTGCCCGAAGTCCACGCGTTTGGGCCCGAGGTCGTGGTGTTTGGAAGGACGCCAACGTCCCAGCCTTGACCGCGCTCAAGAGCGATGGACCACCCGCGTGGCACCATCCGCCCGGATTCAAACGAGGCGTTCCACCACGTTGGTCCGTTTGCACCAAGGGCCCGGGTCCAAACCCACTCGTTCGTGTCGTTGGTTTGGCTGAGGTTGACGCCATGACCAAGCACTGGAGCGGAGGAGAAGTTGTTCAGCATCCGGACCGTGGTGTTTCCTGCGCCACCATAGGTGATGGCACGAAGGTCGTCGATGGCCATGCCTTCCCAACCGTCCACGCCGGCGTTTCCGTAGCCGATGTTGGCGTCGGTCATGACGCGGAACGCGAGTTGGGCGGAGGTGGCGTTGGACGACGTGAACACCGTCGGTGGGAGGCTGTAACCCACTTCGACCCAACCTCCGGATTCTTGAGTGATCCACCCCCCTTGCCACAACATGCCGTTCCCCGGCAGCCCAGGTGCTTGTGAGAGCAGGGTCCACGAGGTCCCGTTGTCCAGACTCAGGAGGGTGGTCATGCTGTCTTGCCAGCCGCCCTCCATGTCCCAGTTGGCCCGAAACACGAGTTCGGTCGGCGAAGAAAGTCCCGACAAATCCGTGTCCATGATGACCCAACCGTCGGCATCAGGAGCGTACGCGCCGGAGAGGTTCCCGTGGAACCACACCCCACCAGGATCGCCTTCGTTGTGAACGGTGACGTCGTCGAGGAGCCAACCTTCCCGGGCGGTTGTTTCGTTGGTCGTCGCGTAGCAAAAACGGATTTGGTACCACGGTTCAGAGGACCCGAGGCGCCCGTCAAGGGGCAGTTCGTGCAGCGACCATCCTTGTCCGTCATCACCGACCCATGCCGAAGTCAGGCCCGTTGGGTCGGGCTCCAAGCCATGATCAAAACTGCCGTTCATGACGTCCGGATAACCACCTGCTGGGGTGAGGGTGGTCCAAGCGGGGGATGCAGCACTGCGCCATTCGACCCAGCGGGCATCCTGTGGACCAAGGTCTGCCGAAGAACGGAAACTGACGGTCATGTTGCGGACAACGCGAGGACCGTCCACCTGCGGTGCGACAAAACATCCCGCCATCTTGGAGGTCAGCGTGGCGTTGAAACCACCCAAGAGAAGGGCGCGGTGTCCTTCGTAAGCGCTCGTAGGGAAGGATGCGTTGAGCGATGTTGAACTCAGGTTGACGGTCGACCATGAGCGGTCGGCACTTCCCACGGCCAGCCAGCCGTTTGGAGTCAGGACAGGATCTTCGAAATCCTCAACGTCGTTGTTGGATTCCGGGGACGCCAAGGTCAACCGACCGCCGCGCAGCAAGCCCTCAGTACGGTCGTGCAAACCGACCGAGAAGCCCGTTCGCAGGTCATGAGCGAATTGTGTACCGTTGGTGCCGTCCGCGGTCCACACGGTGCCCAAGGTCAGACCGGCGTCCACCACGGTGTGGTTGGCCGGTACGGCCACCGAGGTGACGTTGGACGAGGTGATGCCGCCGCCGCCGCCCAAAGGCGTCACGGTGGCCGTGGGGCTGCTCACCTCACGAAGAGGACCTAAACCGGCGTGAACGGCCGGAACGAAGAGCGGCAGCAAGAGCACCAAGAGCATCCCAAGGGATGCACGGCGACGTTGCATGACGGCCTCCATCCCTTGAACCACAGGTGGGGATGGACTTGAACGCTCGTTCTGCGTGTGAGACACCGCGATTGAAGGTTTCAAGTGGTCTCGTCACGACGAGCACGTGATGAGTGCAGCAGGCCCCCTCGACGAGGCCGCTGCCCGAGAGGTCGAAGAGCAACTCACGACCACCCATCGCCAGCAAATCAACCGGCGCATCCCTATTCCGTTGCCGCGACCTGATTTCTGGAATGCCGTGAGCCGCTTGCTCCATTCCATCGATTTGGAGTTGCATGAAGCCGTGCGAAAGCATGGATTCGATCTCAGGGTTCAGAACCTCCAGCGTCGACAGGCCACCATTCGTCGCGTGGCCAGTGAACTCGCCCGACGGCGGCTTGTGGCCATGATGCAACACGCTTCGAGCCAATCCCTGCGATCGCCCTCACCGGCAGGCCAGCCAAACGAGCTCCCCTCCTTGGACTGGAGCCGCCATGACCCGGCAGAGCGGGAGTTCTACACCACCATGAAGGAGCAGATGGACCGGTTCAAACTCGCCGTGGATTGGGCCTCCATGCAAAACGGTCTCCCCGCAGAAGCTGCGGCAACCCGTTCAACACCCGCAGACTTTGCACCACCAGGCACCACGCAACTCGACGCCTACACCCAAGGATCCGAAGGCCTGACTGGAAGCCCACCACCGGCTTTGGCCTTCGAAGATGCTGAGCCTCGTGACGTGCACGACGTCGAAATGGATGAGGAAGAACGGCTTTTGTCCGAAAGGATGGACGATTGGTCAGAAGAAGAGTACCTCTTCGATCAACCTGAACCGTCGCCAAAATCCACCCCCAAAGGTCGGCATGCAGCGGCCTTGGAACTCGCTCCTTCCGCGGGTTCTGCTTCCCCCGAGCCCGTTGATGCCCCCATGGCAGAAGAAGAGGCAAGCACCCCCCTGGCACGTGTCCGGATTCTTGCGTCCATGGAAGACGCCATCCTCGGGCCTGCGGGGGAAGAAATCGTCCTCTCGGCAGGGGACGTGCACCTTTTGACGCCCGACGTGGCGGAAATTCTCGTGGCCTCAGG
>DUHU01000019.1 GCA_013330765.1 Candidatus Poseidoniaceae archaeon
CCACACGACGGCTGCTGATGGCTCGTTCGTATTGATTCCAAGTCCCTGGCTCACGGGTCCACGGCTCGAGTCATGAGGTCACCCCCTCTGACATTGGTTTTCATTCAGACCGTGAGGACTAAACCTCGCCCTCCCCTACTGTGGACATGGGTTTTTTTGACCGCCTCTTTGGAAAGAAATCGCCGGCCACACCTGAAGACATGATCCTTGCAAACATCCAAGCCATCGGTTTGGAAAGTTTCCCGGACGACGAAGGTGCCGTGTGGAACGTTGACACCATCTACCTCGACAATGGCGTGTATCTTGTGGAAACTTCCCCTGTCCCCCACGTCGGCTACGAGCGAATCCGCTTTCACCTCAGCCAACCCAACGTCAGCGGCGTGATGGCAGCGGATTACTGGGAAAATGGGCAGTGGAACGGCCTCTTCTCCTCGTAAAGGCGTGGATGACGCGGGCGCTTCTTGAGCGAGACGTTTCCACTTTACGTCGGTTGTGGATTCAATTGAGGGTGACCACAAGAATACCCTCGTGAATCGGTGACACCGAAAGATTACATGCGGAAAAAAATTGTTCGCGGCATGGCAGGGGGAACCTCTCCGACCGTCGATCCAAAGTTTGCTGCATTCATGTTGTTTGCACTGCTGGTGGGCAGCCTCGTGTTGATCACGATCAACGGGGACACGGATTCTGAGGGCACGGGCGCGGATGAAGAAGAGAACAACGACGTCATGGACGAGGTCCATGACCACAGCAGCCATGACCACGGAGCACCAATCGTGGTCGCATTGCTCGAGGAGCAAGAGAACGGGTCCTGGAGTGTGCTTGGCGGCGTCGCCCACGCCTACCCAGACTTGGTTCGAGTTACAGTCAACGCGATGGCGGGAGATGCTTCGGAGAGCGTGGCCGTGCTCGAAAGCACGGACATCGCGGATGGCGGTGCGTGGCGCGTGGAGGTCAGCCCCAACTTGACCGACGGCACACCTTGGGAAAGCCTGCATATCGTTGCAACAGATGTCGGTGCAAACACCACGTCTGAACCGCTCGTTCTGACACGAACAAGCGATGACAGCGATGAGGACGAGGCTGATCCAACACCTCGCTCGGAACAATGTTTGGACAGCCATGCCAACCTTGCCATGCACACGCACCCGTTCATGGAATTGACCGTCAACAACACAGCGGTTCCCATTCCATCCGACCTCGGCATCGACACCACGGCATGCCCTGGTGCGATGCACCTGCTCCACACCCACGACACCAGCGGCAAACTGCACGTGGAAGGATACGAATCCTTCACGCCAACGGCTGAACTCTTCTTTGCCGTCTGGAACATTTCGTATCCTGACTCCACCACGCTCGACCCTCTCTTCCTTGACGCACAAAACGTCACCATCACCGTCGACGGGACGGTCTATGTTGGTCCGTGGTCAGGTCTGGACCTGCTGGACGGTGAAACCACCAGAATCGTCCACGACGCAACCCGCCCAGACACGGACGGTGACGGCGTTCCAGACGATTTCGACACGTGCGAAGGTCATGATGACAGCGTTGACGAAGACGAAGACGGGATTCCAGACGGCTGCGATGATGACATTCACGCTGACACGGACGGTGACGGCGTTTCCGATGATCTCGACATGTGCGAAGGTCATGATGACGGCGTTGACGAAGACGAAGACGGGATTCCAGACGGCTGTGATGATGAAATCCGTCAACAATATGACGCAAGCGACCTCGCTGAATTTTGGATGGACGTCTTCCTCTGCCAGCACGGTTCTGGTACGGGGATTGACGACCTCAACACCACAGGAAATGACGGCCACGTCTGTGAAGTGACCGTCACCGTTGTCGGCGACAACGTGAGCTTGTCGATGAACGGGCTGCCCAACCACGACCTGGAATCAGGCCCCGGTTGTTGTGCCACCGCACAGGACTACACCATCCTGATTCCAAGAACACCGGTGAACGACACGACAGGTGGCCATGATGCCACCAACTGTCCAGAGGCGAACGGGGCGTTCGCCTGTGCGCCAGAACGTGGCGAAGTGGCGTTTGCGCTGAATGGCGTCCCCATTTACGGACCTGAGGACGGCCCTGGCGGAGACGCGGTGGCCTCGCATCATGGCGTCTACGAAGAAGATCGGCAAGAAATCTGGCTGGGTCTTTGCCACGCTCACAGCGGCCCTGGAGGCACATACCATTACCATGCAGACGGAAATTGCATGCATTGGCATCCGGAGGAAAATGAAACGTGGTTGGATTACGAGTGGCCGGGGAACGACACCTCGAACACCTCGTCGGACGTCATCGGCATTGCATTCGACGGTTATCCGATCTACGGCGCATTCGGCGACGTTGGAAACGGCACCGTGGCGGAAATGACCTCCTCCTATCGCCTCAAAGCAGGCGAAACGGGCTACAACGGCATCGACGATTGTGTCTACGTCCAAGGTCTCGGCCACCTCGATGTGTGCAACGGCCACTTCGGTCCTACGCCTGAATTCCCAGAC
>DUHU01000266.1 GCA_013330765.1 Candidatus Poseidoniaceae archaeon
GCCCCATCACAGGACCTTCCCAAATGCGACGGTGGCGTACACCGTTGAGACAATGATTCCCGGATCCGGACAGGTCGAATGGAACAGTTCCATCTTCGCTGATTTACCGAGCACTTGGACCGTCGAAGCGGAAGGTGCAGCCATCAACGCCACCACGCTTGTCTTGAGCGGAACGCCAAACGAGGTGGCCACCTTCGTCCTGAAGATCAGCATGCCGTCAACGGCTCCACCACAACGGCACATCTGGTCGCTTCCAACCACCACATTCGCCGACGCTGATGTTCCGCTGAGCCTTCACGTCTTGCAACGCAATGACGTGGCCCTCACGTTGGTCAATCCGACCAGCACCAGCGAGGTGAACGTCCTTGAAGTGGAAGCACCGGTTGACATGACCGTCCGGATCGGCAACCCAGGCAACGATCAAGACACCTACGCGTTCACGGCCACGCTGGACCCAGCCCCTGCGTCCGGAAACGTGTCTTGGTCCACCCCAACGCCCACGAAAACCGTCGCACAAGGCGGCTCTTCCTTTGTGACCATGACGGTGCTGCTCGACGACGACGTTCCCGCCATGGAATCGTTCGGGCTCAGGCTGACCGCCACATCGCTCCAAAACGGCACGGTTTCGGACAGTGTCCTTGTCCCGATTGCCGCCGCACCCGACCGATCTTGGGCGCTCAACTCCAGCCTGCTCCCCACCACGGTATACCCGGGAACATCTGTGGCCATCAACGTGACCGGAACGAACCTCGGAAACGCAGAGGACGCCTTTTCGCTTCGCGTCCGCCATGATGTCCAAGCCGTGCCAGGAGACAGCAGCATCTGGGCCACTCAAACCCTCCAGAGCGAGCTTGTTCAGGTGGCCGCATCGACAACGCTGGAAACCACGTTCATCGTTCCAGCAAGCGCCTGGAACGGGACAACGGTCGACCTTCACTACGAGGCGGTGTGGAATGATCAGGTCCTCGCCAACGTCTCGCACACCATGGTGGTAGGACGCTCTTCCGGGTGGGACGTCAACCTCTCAGGCGTGGACCTCGTGGTTCCCCCAACCGGTGGAAACATCACTGTTCCACTGAATCATCTTGGCAACAGCCTCCAAGACCCATGGTTTTCCAAGGTCGCAGAAGGATGGCCTGTCACCCTTCCTGAGAACGGAACGCATGTGCAACCCTTCTCCCCGTCCAGCGTCACCCTTCACGTGATGCCGCCCAACGGCACGGAATCAGGCGACGTCGGCACCCTCAACCTTCGTATTTCCAACGGGGACGGAACCGGCTCAAGCCAACACCAAATTCCCGTGCGCATGACGGCAGAACCGTCCATGAGCCACGGTGTGGAAGGCGTCTGGTACGTCAGCGAAGACGGGGGCATGCCCACCGCATGGATACGAAACGACGGAAATGACGTCAGCACGGTTGAGTTGAGCTTGGAGGGTCTTCCGGAAGGATGGTCCACCGAAGGCACAACCCGAATGGTGGTGGCCTCCGGAGAGGTGCAAGGCATCCCCATGTCCATCGTCCCACCGGCCGATTGGGACGGAACCGGTCGCTTGATCACCGTCACCGTGAACCATCCACACTTGGACCCTGTTGACATCTCCCTCGAGGTGCGGCAAGCCGATGTCGCCTTCGAAACGAGCCCCGTTTTGGTTGGTATTGCAGGTGGCACAGCGAGCGTCCAATTGACCGACGGCTCGACGGCCCTTCATGCCCTGACCGAAGGGACGTATGGCGTTCTGATTGGAGACGAAGGACTTCGCCTCCACCAAGTCGGCCACGCTCCCTCCAGCGTTGACGTGTCCTGTTCATCCACGTCCGCACCCGAAGATTTCGGCCGCACACCTTACTCGGGAAGCATGTGGCTCTGCGAAGGCAGCAGTTCCGTGGTGGAAGGAATCACGTGGTCTGCAACCACCGTCGACGGTCAATCCGTCCCGCTGTCATCGTCGTCCATCTCGTTGACGGACAACGGAACGACCACGTGGACCATCAACGCCTCCTCTTGGAAACCTGCACCAGGAGAGGTGGAGGTGACCGTTTCAGTTCATGACGCGCGTGGCGTTCAGGTCGAAGAACGCACGTGGAAGGCCACCGCTCGTGCTGCAGGCTGGAACCTCGGCATCGAGACCTTTGACATCAGCGATGGAGAGGCAACGGTCGGGATTCGGAGGCAGGGCACGGCCGTGCTTGGGGACGCTGCCTGCATCCTGTCCTTCAGCGAAGGTTCCGTCTCGAAGTCCATCATGATCGACGTGACGGGAACCTTTGCTCCGAGCCTCCGAGTGGACCTGAGCACCTTGGGCTTCGCCGAGGATGCGCTCATCACCGTGGAGATCCGTTGCGACGTGCCGTTTGACGTCGACGACTCGCCAGAAGACGACACAGCGACGGCGATTTACCGTGGACCAAGTCCACTCGACCTCGGCACGCAAGGGTGGCTCTGGGCCTTGATGGCCTTGCTCGTGGTTGGTGGAGGAGGACGTTTCCTGCTGCCCAACCAAAGTTCCGTGCCGAATGTTCAGCCGAAAAAGCAAGCAGCATCGGAGCCGAAAACCACCGCGCAAGCCCCTGTGAGCACCACACTGCAAACCCAACCTCCCGAGCCTGTCG
>DUHU01000239.1 GCA_013330765.1 Candidatus Poseidoniaceae archaeon
GTGCTCAAGAGGTGGACGAACCGATTCAGAGGCAGGCCTTGCTCCCAGTCCAAATGAGGACGACCCCGTGAGGTCAGTGGCAACAGGGGCACGTGCGCCACAAGCCGCTCCATGTGCCCACTGACGTGAGAGGTCTTGACGCGGAAGATGCGCCACGAATCCCCCCGCTTTCCCTTCAGCCGATACGCGTAGAGGGGCATCAACCCCGTGCGCTCACCCGTGGCCACCAGCGCATCGTGCTGATCCAGCGTCCGTCCAGAGAGGTACAATCGAGGTTCTTTGCTGCACTTGACCTCGATGGGGAAGGCCGCGTCACCTCGAAGAACAAGCAAATCTCCCGTGCCTTCGGTACCGCTTCCCGGCGCTCGAACGACCAGAAAGGGGGCTTCGATGATCGAACGCATGCGCACGCGTTCCTCAGGCGTGCATGAACGGGTGACGGCATGGACACCGTCAGGGCTTCCTGCCAGCACATGCAGCAGTTCACGTTCGTATGCACTTCCGGTGCCCATGTGCGAAGAACGTCGTCATGGGTTTTTGATGATGTCCGAGGAAAGCAGGCGCCGGGACGTCCTTCAAATCCCTGACCGCCGTGGCCGAAGCGTGGCCCGCATCGGCGTGCGAAGCGCTGATTTCACGTGGGTGCACCGCGTGCTGATCCTCCTTCGTGAGCAGGGGCACCGTCCATGCCACCTCGAAACGGGCGAAGAAGTCCCTCACGACGTGGCCGTCGTGCTGACCACAAACAGAGAACAGCGTGGCGATGAGGTCGGCCTTCGTACTGAACACTTGGAAGCAGACTTGGCGAAAGCCCTTCGCGGCACAAGCGGCAGCACGGGCCAACGGCGCGTGGTGGTGGGGGTGGACCCGGGACCAAGGCCCGGCGTGGTCTGGTCCGTTGACGGACGCGAAGAAGGGGCCGAGCAACTGGATCGCCCCGACGACGTGGGTCGCGTGGTTCAGGGGCTCTGCGAAGCCCACGACGACCGCCCGGTGTTGGTGCGCGTGGGTGACGGCGACCCAGGCGTGCGAAACAGGATCCTTCGGGACCTCGTCGATACGGGCCATGCCGTTGAACTCGTCGACGAACGACGCACCTCCAAGGGCTTGGCCCGTCACGATCATATTGGCGCAGCGCGTCGAATCCATCGTCTTCGAGGCCAACCAATGGGGTTGGTGCCCGACGATCCGCGTTGGGACGGCATGGTGCGGGACGTCCAGCGGCAAAGCAGGGAATGGACTCAGGGGCGATTGACCCTGCCCTCTTCGCTGGCCCTCGAGGTCGCTCGTGGTGATCTGAACATGGCCGAAGCCGTGGCCCGCATGGAAGGGCTCAGCTGACCTGAATGCTGTACCGCGTGCGTCCTCGCCAGTACACGCTGATGCGCCCACCGCTGGACACACAAATGGCGAGGGCTGCGGCTTGGATTGACAGGGCCTTGGCCGCCAAATGCCGACCGCCTTCCCCTGAGTGAAGCGGCACGTCGGTCGTCACCTGGATGTACCGCCCAGCGTCGCTGGCGACACCGGCCCGGTTGAACAGGATCGCTCCGTCCAACCATGCAAATTCCAAGATGGTCTCGTGGGTGTCCTCACGCAGGATGTCGCGTCGGGCAACTGGATGTCCCTTGAACGGATTCAGGACCAAGGCCTTGGAGTGACGACGCATCGAAGGGAGGCTTCCAATTCCGAACAAGGCACCGATGGCGTGTCCTTCACGGCCCCGGTCCGCAATCTGACGGGCCAAAGCGATGGCCGCCGTCAACACGTCAAGTTCCACGTCGGCTTCCTCGGCCAATGACACAAGGCTGTGCGAGTCAAGCGATCCGGTGTCCACGTCCAGCACCCCTTCGATTGGATCGGCGAGGATCACGAGGTACCGTTCCTCACGTGAAGCGAGATGCTCGCCTACCGTCTGCAGGACAAGGTCGTGAAGGTGGGTCAGCAACCCGAGCCGCTGCGAAGTCAAGCGCTGCTCGAGAAGGGTGCAGGGTTGGCCTGAAGCCTGTACGGCTTCCATGACCGTGCGTTGACTCGTCAGAACGGCACGCGGCATGGTGGGTGGCAGACGTTCCATGGCCGCGAGAAGGGCGCGGGAGTTGGTCCCAATCAGGACGGCTCGGTCGTACGATGCGCGACCTGCAAGGCTGGCTTCGACAAGGTCGGCGAGGACCACCACGTGCCCACCTCAGGCCGTGGTGGTGTCCATGCCGGGGAACTGGTCCTCATTCTCACGGTAGACCGTGCGCATGTTCATGATGAAATTCCGATCTTTGACGACCAAGGTATACTCGTTGAAACCTGGGTCTTCTTCACCGTCGAGTTTGGAGAGGATGATCTCGAGGGTCAGCTTGGCACCTTCGCGATGTGGGTAGGCGAACACGCCCATGGAAATCGGAGGGGAAACAATCCGGCGGACATCGTCCAGGGTGTCGAGTGTGGCAAAGATGTTCGCGTAGGTTTCAGGCAGCAACTCTCGACGACGTTCGTCTTGATTCGGCCGTCGGCAATCGGGACCCACCGCGTGAATCACGTGCTTGTAGCGGTCGCTGAGCGCGAAGGGGCTGGTGACCACGTTGGTGGTCACGGCGCAAGGCGGGGCGTTGATCTTCCGCTGGTCGAGGCAGATCTGCCGGGTGGCTTGGGTCATCTCTTCGCCGGCTTCGGCGTGGATCCGAGCGTCCATTCCCTCGCGTCCTGAGAGCCTGTTGTTGGCGGGTGTGATGAGGACGTCACCGTCATGCTGCCACGGTTCGCCACCGACAACACGCAGGACGCCGTGACGGCAAGTTCGCGCCATGTAGAGTTCGGCCATGGTCGGCCGAAAGGGCACGAGTACATATGAGGTGTGGAAAGTGGGCCCCCTCTCGCGCCGCAGCGCGAGGAGGGCGGTCGACCCCTGAGGGTTATTGCGTAGAAACGCGGACGAGGACCTCAATCGAGGTGCTCGATGCCTTGCTTCTTGACGTTGGCCTTCTTGATCTTGTCAGGCAGCCAGGCCGGCCCGTTGGCGGGCTTGGCAACCATCGAGATCGAGCCGGTGAAAACGTGAACACGCTTCGTCCCGCGCTCGCGCAGGCGAATGTCCTCGTGTCCGCGCGTCGCTGCCTTGAGGGCAGCGCCGCGAGGCTGCTTGCTCGCGAACACTTGGCTCGTATCCTTTCCGTTTTCCATCAGTACGAAGTACTTCTTATCTCCCATATGGTATTCCTCCATTTGCTCCTTTATTGAGACAAGTTATAACCATTTCTCCAAATGAACGGCCTACTGCGCCGCATAAGGCCCGCAGTCACTCGTTCCGAGGGCAATCGAAGCACTGCGCGCCGGTTATTGGTTGAGGGTCAATTGCTCCTCAACAAAGGTGGCCCATGCATCCTCTGACCAACCCTCTGGCCTTGGCCCTTCGAGCCAGGTGCCGTACTGCTCGACCGTCCATTCAGCGGGTCGCTTGAGCGAGGGATTCGGCTCGGGAGTGCTTTGAGCCCACAACGCCTCTTGATCTGAATCGCTGAGCGAATCCCCAGACTTCTCCTCAAATGTGTCCTCCTTCGAACGCACCGCGAAAAGACCGACCAACACCACAAGCAGCAGCACAGGAATCGCCACCATCCACAGGGAGAGGCCTTCGGAGTCCGCCTCGGCAGGACCCTCTGGTGCATCTGTTTCTTCGCTTCTGTTGGCTGGAGCAAGCTCAATTGGGAGTTCCACGGTGTCCTCTTCGTTGTCCACGTCCACGCAGCGAAGGCTTTGAGTCAGTGTCCCGTTGACCGTTCCCACGGACAACCACGTCGCGCTCAACTCGGCCTCTTCTTCCGTGAACGCCACGATGCGAATCAGTCCGTCATGCACAATGGCCCCTTCACCGTCTCGCACGGTCAACTGACATGCCATTCCCAGCACCCCATCAAGGTCGGTCAACTGTGCGGTCAGGGTCACGGGGTCCCCTGCCGTCCCAGTGGTGTTGACGGTGACCGCCCCGATGGTCGGGGGCGCATGCCGAAGCTGGAGGTCCAAAACGGAGCGGCTGCTGGCGCCGTCTATGTCCGTGGCCCGAAGCCCAACGCTGGCTTCTCCGTTGACGAAGGCACGATCGGGACGAAGACGGAACCACATTGCATGC
>DUHU01000068.1:0-6112 GCA_013330765.1 Candidatus Poseidoniaceae archaeon
GAGCATCGGCAGGGCCTCGAGCAACACGGCGTCGCCCTCGGATTCGATGGCAAATTGGTCGCTTGCGGGCAATTGGTGGCGCATCAAAGCGAGACCGTCCACACCAAGGTGTTCGCCTTGCTGCACCCCGCGGAGCACGCCACCGTGACTTTGGAACCGCGGACCGTGGAAGTAACGGAGGTAGATGAACGAAGGATGGTGGAGCAGGTCCCCGGGAGCTGGGGCCAATCCCGTGTCGGGCATCATGTCCACTTCGCCTGCAAAGAAGGCGCTCAAATCCTCTGCTTGGTCCACCAACCGGACCACGGCGCGGTGATGCTCACGCTCTCCGAACACCTCACCGGTCGAAGACATCAGGTCAGAGACCAGCCGGCACTGCACCTCATAGGAGCCGTCGTTGGAGGACTCCACGGACGCTTCAACGCGAACCGTCATCGCCTCGCGCATGATCTTGACCGGCAATCCGAAGGTGACGTCCTTGAAACCCGCCAAAGCCGTTTCAGGTTTGAGCAGCAAGGCGTTCTGGGCGAACATCTCCAGCGCCATCACGCCGGGATGATACGGCACACCGTCAATGGCGTGATCCACCAAGAAGGGATGCAATTCCGTGGACAGCGTCGTTTGCGTTTCGATGCGCACGCCGTCCTCGAAGGCCACCACCTTGTCGATGAAGGGGAAGCGCTGAGGGTCAGCGATGAGTCCTGCCATGCCTGGAGGCAATTTGAGGGGCGCTTCTCGGAAGGCATCGAAGGTGTCCATATCACCGAGACTGCCGCAACCGAGCACACGTCGCTTGCCACCAGCAAGGGCTTCACCCACGAACAAATCCACCCCCACGTCAACAGGAAGCGTTTCGATGCCTGCGGCTTCGAACACCGCTTCAATCGAGCCTCGGGTTGCCATGCCGACATCTCGCCAACCGGTCCAACCAATGGCCACCGCCCGGCAAACGCCGCTGGCGGTCAATCGCGTCATTTCAGCGTCGAGGACGGAATTGGCTGCTGCGTAGTCCGTTTGACCCCCGTTTCCAAACCGACCCGCCACCGAAGTAAAGCAGGCCGCAAAGGTGGGGTGCCGTGCACCTGAGGCTTCCACGGCTCCCATCAACGCCGCCCAACCGTCGACCTTGACGCGAACGACTCGATCGAAGGCCTCGTGGGTTTTGTCCCCCACCAATTTGCTTTCTTCGAGTCCGGCACCATGGACGATACCGGTGATGGTGTGGCCAAGGTTCGCACCAAGTTTGGTCAAGGCCTTGGCGTTCATGACGTCGACTGCGTGGTACTGCGCGAGGTTCCCTGTCGCATGGACGGCCGCCAGGGTCTGTTGCACGTCGCGGGACCGCATCATTCGGTCCCAAGCGCGGTTCCATTCCACCATCGTGACCTTTCCAGAGGCAGAGGCCTCAATCATCCGGGCTCGGAGCGCCAATTTCTCGGCTTCCAAGGCCGCATCGTCAAAGTCGAGCCACGTTTCCGTGACCTCCATCAGCGGCGTTCGTCCAAGCAGGTGGAAGGACGCTCCGACGTCCTTTGAGGCTTCAGCGACGCCGATGACGGCTGCAGCCGTGACTCCGGAACCGCCACCAGAAACAAGCCAGACGTCGGTTTCGAGCAAGGGCGTGCGATCTTCAACCAAATCCTCTGCAAAGCAGACGAGCGTCCAACGCTCGCCCGCTCGGTCAAGGCCGATCTCGACGTCCCCTCCAATGTTCAGAAGGTCGTCCACCAGACGGGTCGCCGTGGACGAGGCGTCCATCAGCAGGTCGGGGTGCAAGTCGTAAGCGCGGCATCGCAGGGAAGGACGCTCATGCGCGTAGGATTTGGTCACGCCAGCGGCTGCGGCCTGCAAAGCGTTGAATCGGTCCCCACGGTTTCCATGGCGCCCGTCCATGGCGCTAACGGAGGCCACGAGTCCGGTATCCAAAGCGCCCAGACGCTGGTCGAGGGCCTTCAGCAAACCAAACCACGCTTGTCCGGCAAGCATCACTTGCTTGCTTGGTCCGGATTCCTCGCCCCAAGCCATGCTGGCCAAGCGCAAGGGCGCCAAGTGAATCAGTCCTGCAAGGGGCCCTTCGCCGAGTTCTTCGACGAAAGCGTCCATTTGCTCAGAAGAAGCCGGGTCGACCCGATGAACGAGACGTTCGCCCTCCTCTTGGATACGGTGCGACTTGGCGCCAGGTTCCAGTCCAATGTGAACCACGTCGAAGCCTTTGGAGGTCAGTTCCTCCGCTACAGCGACAGAAACTCCCCAATCGTCCTCGGTGAGAAGGATGCGACCAGAGAGGTTGAGCGGTGCATCCTCACCGGGGCACGGTTCAATCTCCACCTGCCAACGTCGGCAGCCTTCGGCCACCGTTCGGGTCGATGCGGATGGCGCTGGGGCCACGGAAGGTGCTGATTCAGCTTCGTTGCCAGAAGCTGCCGCTGCTCCCCCTGAGGCGTATTTGGCCACGTAACCCACGAAGTGGTTGAGGGTCGGGTGGTCGGACAAGAGGAAGTCCTCGTCCACGGGGAGATCGAAGATGGCGCGAACGTCCGCCATGATTTCCGCTTGTTTCACGGTGTCAATGCCGAGTTCGCCTTCGAGGTCTTGGTCGAGTTCGATGAAGTCCTCAGGATACCCGGTGTGTTTGACCACGACCTCGACGAGACGAGCTGCGATGGAGCCGTCGTCGCCCGAAGGGGCGGGCGCAGCAGGGGCGGCGTCCGGCTCTTGAGCCGGCGCGGGCGCTGGAGCGGCAGCGGGTGCAGGCGCTGGGGCAGCCGCTGGAGGTGAAGGGGCGTCTCCACCGGTCATGCGCTGGATGTAGGCCACCATGTGGTTCAACGTCGGATGATCAGAGAGAAGGAAATCCTCGTCGATCGGCAAGGAGAAGCGAGCACGGATGTCAGCCATGATTTCGGCTTGCTTCACGGTGTCAATCCCAAGTTCTCCTTCGAGGTCTTGGTCCAATTCGATGAAGTCCGCAGGATAGCCGGTGTGCTCCACCACAACGGCCACGACCGTGTCCACAAGGTCACCGGCGTCCGCCGCTGGAGCGGGGGCCGGCGCGGGTGCTGGTTCGACTTCCACAGGTGCAGAAGCGGCCTCAGGCTCGGGGGCAGGGGTTTCGCTGGCTGCCACGACCACGGTGGACGCGTCGCCGCCCTGCATGCGCGTCAGGTACGCGAGCATGTGGTTGAGCGTTGGATGGTCTGAAAGCACGAAATCTTCGTCCACAGGCAGCGAAAACCGATCACGGAGGGCCGCCATGATCTCGGCTTGCTTGACCGTGTCAATGCCGAGTTCACCCTCGAGGTCTTGATCCATCTCGATGAATTCTGCCGGATAACCGGTGTGCTCAACGACGACCTCAATCATCGCCGCCGTGACCTCATCATCGCTGGCCACGACCGTGGGTGCGGCCTTGGGCGTCGGTGCAGAAGCCGCAGGTGTTGTCTTGGGCGTAGGAGCGGGCGCCGGCACTTCCTCAGGCTCGTCAACAAGCCCTTCGAAAGGCGCACTTGGCCCCCATTCGTCGCCTTGAACTCCACCATGGAGGTTGCTTTCTCCGTCGACGTAGGCGACCAATTTGTTGTCGAGGACGCGAATCAACAGGTCGTTGGTCCCCGCCAAGCGGCGGTTCCACGCCAGGACGGCTTTGCCGTCGACACGTTCCCCTTCAACAGGCCAACGACGGACCAAGGAGAGGGCGATTTGGGAACCAAAACCGGCACCGAAACGGATGCCGTACTCGATGCCGTCGACGTTGCCACCCTTGCTGAGGTTGAGGTTGCCCAGCTCTGGGTCCACTTCCTTGTGGTTGGCGATGGGCGGGAAGCGGCGATGATGAAGGCCGTGAATCATGCTGGCATCTTCGATGCCGACGCCCATTGGATGGCCCGTGAAGCCCTTCGTGTTCGCAATCAGGATCTTGTCCGTGCTGTCCCCAAAGGTGGTGCGTAGTGCCTTGACTTCGGATTGAGCCGAACCGCCGCGGGCGGGCGTGTAGGTCTCATGGGAGAAGAACACCGTGTTGGCCGCCATGCTGTGCCGATCGAGGCCCCATCGCTGCTCCATCTGGGCAACAAATCCGTCAACGGTTTGGGCCACGTGGTCCACGTCAAGCCTGGTACCGTGGAAGGCGGAATTCGCCATTCTGGTCCCAAGCAATTCTGCGTAGGGCTGAACGCCACGTTCTGCGGCTTCCGCGTTGCGCTCTACCACAAAGGCGGCAGCGCCCATCCCGAGAATCAGGCCGTTGCGACGGCGGTCGAAGGGCAACGCAGCTTCTTCGACCACGTTGCTTGAGGACGCGGCCCCGGAGGCCGCGAAGCCTGCACCAATCCAAGACCACAATTCTGGACTGGTCACGTTGTCCGAGGAAATGATGACGACGCGATCTGCGCGGTCGTTGGCCAGCCAATCTTCTGCGATGCTGAAGGCGGCCGTGGCCGATGCGCATGCGACGTTGATGGTTGAATTTGGACCGCGGATACCGGTGTGTTGTGCGAATTGCGCATGACCCATGTTCAGAACTTGGAACAGGAAGCGACGGTCGAAGCGCCCCTCGGCGTCTGCGCCATTGTTTCGTGCGTGCGCAAAGGAAGCGGTGGTGCCGGGGAAACAGGAAGCGAAGACCACGCCGGTCCGCTCGCGTTGATGTTGGGGGACCTGCCATCCACGAATGAGACGGAGCCCGCCCTTGCCCACCTGCTCTTCAGGCGTGAGCGGAATGGCGGCGTCCCGCAGGGCGAGAAGTCCAGAAGCCACAGCGAGTTGGGTCGTGATGTCCCATGCGAGGACGGCTTTGGGGTCGACGCCGAATTCTTCGGCGAGGTCGAACGCGTGAGCAACACCGGCCAGTTGAGGGATGTCGCCGAAGGTTTCTGCCGGAGACATGTCCACTGAGCCGTCTCGACCCTTGACCAACCGGACGATGTTCCGATCAAGCAAGGCCTGCTTGTAAGCATCCGATACCTCTTCGATGCAGGTTTCACCGCGGACGAGGCGTTCAAACACGTCTTCATCGAAGACGCGTTCGCCTCCGGGCAAGCCAAGGGAAACGCCGGTGATCACGTAGGGGTTGGCCCGACGGTCGGCCATCGGGTCGTGCACAGCGGTACTGACTGCGGTTGCGGTGGCGGGGCGACGCGTGGCCGGAGCAGCAGGAGTCCAACCTGCAGGAGGAGCACGGACGGCGCGAACAAGTTCCGCTGGAGTTTGAGCAGCGCCGATGTCAACCTCCGCATCGAGCGAAGCCTCGCTCCGGAGGCGCTGAATCACAGAGGTCACGCTTGCATCGGTCATGCCGAGGCCGAGACGAAGATCGACGGCTCCTCGACAGAAACGGGCAGGGTAACCACACAGCGCAGCCAGCCGGTCGCCGACGTACGCGGCGATGGCTTCTGCAGGATCGACGGCCTTTGCCACGGCCGACGGTGCCGACAAGGCGTGCGTGGTCGTTGCAACCGCGCCAGTGGAAGGGAGCGGTCGTGCGCGGGTTCGGAGGTCCTCGTGAGCTTGAGACGAGCGAACCGGCTGAACCGACGGAGACGCCCAAGCCTCGATGGGGCCTGCGCGGAAGGCTTCGGTCAGCACGTCGCTCGAACCGTCAGGAAGCACAGGAACGCGCCCTGCGAGGGCGAGCATCCCAAGCGCAGACAGGAAACTGGCGATGCCTCCTTGCTTCGGATGATTGGTCATCACGGCCAAGTGCGGTCGGCCTTCGAGAATTTGCGAGGCAAAGACGGTCAAGGCTCGTTTCGGACCGACCTCGACGAAGGCCCCCGCTCCGGCGGCGGCCATCGTTTCGATTTGGGTGGTCCACTCGACGGCGGAGGCCATCTGCCCGGCGAGTTTCTCCAACACCGCCGTCTTGGCGTCGTCGCCTTCCATGGCGTAGAAGCTCCCGTCGACGTTGGCCGTGATGGGAATGGTGGGCCACTGGAGGTCCAATTCCTCGAGGAACGCACGCAGTGGAGCGTTGGCCGGGGCCACGATCTTCGAATGGAAGGCGTGCGACGTTTGCAGGACGGTGCACGGCATGCTTTCGGCTTCGAACGCAGCCATGGCGGCCTTGACCGGGGCCGTTTCTCCTGCGATGACGGTCATCTTCGGTGAGTTCTTG
>DUHU01000068.1:6418-6912 GCA_013330765.1 Candidatus Poseidoniaceae archaeon
GGTCATCTTCGGTGAGTTCTTGTTGGCCGAGATGACGTACCCCTCGGTCGCCTCCAGAATGCGCTCGACATCCGCAAGCGGTGCGCTAACCGAGGCCATCAAGCCTTGATCGTCGATTTCAACGGAGCCCATTTCGGTGCCGCGTGCGGCAGCAGCCCGCAGGGCGCTGTCCATGTCCATGATCCCAGCCGACATGAGGGCTGCATACTCGCCAAGCGAGTGGCCTGCAACCATGTCAGGGTTGAGGCCGTGGTCGTTGAGGGCACGTTCGATGGCGAGGTCCGCCGTCA
The DNA here is from genome assembly GCA_013330765.1 of Candidatus Poseidoniaceae archaeon. Classification (GTDB taxonomy): domain Archaea; phylum Thermoplasmatota; class Poseidoniia; order Poseidoniales; family Poseidoniaceae; genus MGIIa-L3; species MGIIa-L3 sp12206u. The sequence goes on from DUHU01000068.1 coordinate 6,709, forward strand.
GCATCGCGGGTTGCGTGTATTCGGTCCGCTTCAGTTTCTCTTCAGCGTCCTTCATCTCTTCTTTCGTGAGGTTGCTGCGCAGCACGAACGACGAGAGGGTTTCCCCGTCGAGGACCTCCACCATCGTCTCGTCTGCCCGCTGCCACACGTCCTGGACCGAGGAGAACCGTTGCCACAGGTCTTGGGTCATTCCAACGTATTGGC
>DUHU01000215.1 GCA_013330765.1 Candidatus Poseidoniaceae archaeon
GCAACTACAACGTGTTCTTCAACACAGAAGACCTCGTCTCTTCTCGCTCGATTGACCTGACGCACTTGATCATCACCAACACCACCGCTGGCGCAAACCTTGGCTCCCGTGAGTGCATTTCCCTTGCAGGCAGCACCGTGCAGATCGACTTCGTCTTCCGTTCGGACGACGACGGTCGAAACGGCATCAACGACGGCTTCAAGGGCATCGCGTTCAACAACATCTCGCTGCTCGAGTTCACGTTCACCTTGGACAACGAGTACACCGTGTCCCGCACGGGTGTTGACGCTGAGGACGTGGACCAGACCGTGGTCGCCAGCCATGACTTCACCGCCGGCGTCTACATGATTCAGGCGGAGACCGTTTTCGACAACACGACCCAAGGAACCACTTGGTTTGGAGCCGATGAGGTCGAGACGTCCAACAACCTTGCTCGTGTCATCTTCAACGTGGAGTCGGTTGACATCTCCCTTTCGAAGCCAAACACGCTGGCCTGCTTGGACGACCAAATCCTGGCCTGCACGCTGCCAACCGATGCTGCAGAGTCCCACGATTGGAGCCTCTCTGCGATCAACGGCGTGTTGACCGGTGAGTACGTCTTCACGATGAACGTGGAGGACATCACTGACCCAGCCAACCCCACGATGGCCCACACGACCACCTACGGCACCACGAGCAACCCGATCGTCCTCTCACCGCAAGAGCGTGAAGACCTGACCTTCACGCCGTGGACGGGCTGGCAAGACGGGCGCACCTACAACATCAGCTACAGCGCCACCATTGCGGCCACCGGCGAATCCAGCGGCAACGTGCGGTACTTCCAAGCGACCTTTGCCGACGCCATCGACATCGCAATCTTGAGCGAGAGCACCACGCGCACCTCGACCATCAAGCAAGACATGGCCCTCCTCGGCATGTCCTACACCCAGTATGAAATTGATGATTGGAACGACTACCTGACCACCACGTGGATCCTGAAGTACGACAAGGTCGTGCTTCCGTGGCAAACGCCGTTCGCCGCCAAGGACATCGAAGACGGCGGTCTAGGTTACTACCAGAAGCTCGGTAGCAACCTCAACAAACAAACCCTTGAGAATTTCATGAATGCAGGAAACACCATCCAGGCACACATGGCTCCGCACGGGGATTTGATCTACGGCCTCGGTTCCGCCACGGACAAGCGCTTGCCGCTGGATCTCAACATCCAGAGTCGAGCCACGGACAGCACCAAGATTCGCTACGCGGACCTCGACATCGCCGATCCATTCCACCCGATTTTGGACAACGTGGACAGCACCAACTTCCAGGGCTTCGATGCCGATACCACCGTCGCTACCGCCGTCCTGAGTACGGCTCAAGACGACCCTGAATCCGTTCCTGCACAGTGCGGTGGCTTCATGGAAGCCGGTGGCTCCTTCCAGAGCCTGCTCCGTACTCAAGCCGACAACGTTCAGCAAAGCGAAACCCTCCTTGGGGTCTGTTCCTACTACGACGGAGGCATGATTGTGACCACGATGGACGTTGCAACGGTGTCCGCCCGTGCCGACAGCACGACCTTCCCCTTGCTGGGCAACATGCTGGACTACGAGGTGTCGAAGTATCCCAACGGCTTCGGCACACGCGGCAACGGCTTGGACCTCACCATCAACGGCGAAATCCCGGACATTGACGGTTCAACCAACGAGTACAAGTTGCGCTACATGAAGAGCAACGCGGACCTGACCTTCGGATTCTCCACCGCGACCACGGAGCCGCTCACGGCCGATTGGGTCCTTGACGGTCCGACCGCATGGGACGGCAGTGCGATGGCCAGCGGCATGAGCTACAGCACGGACAACAACCCGACTGCGAGCTTCTGTCAGGCGGACATTTCCGAGGTCACCGGTTGCCGGACCGGCGCCACGTGGACCGTGACCCTGATGCTGCACGACGCAGAGGGCCACGCACGAACCATCGAGATCGTCTTGGAAACAAACGACCTCGAGGCCGACGAATTCGACCCCAACGCCACCGCCATCGTGGTGACGGAAGACCGAAATTACGCGGACCAACTCGAATTGACGGGCACGAAGACGCTCCCCAACGTCGAAGGCGATTGGGAGATTTACCGCCTGACGCTCGATGAAGATGGAGAGACCTCCGTCGATTTCGACGCCGGTGATTCCTTTGACCCCGATGCGCTTACCGGAACCGGCATCGCCAGTTACGAATGGACCGTGTACAACGACGAACCCTACGGCGAGTTCCGCTCACCGAAGGGTGTCTACACCGAAAACGCAGCGAGTCAGGGTGAGTGGACCTACACGTTCCGTAACGTCACCATCGATTCCTTTGGAGATCAAGAGGCACAGATTCGGATCGAGCTGATCGTCACCGACGGTGCAGGCGAGACGTCCGAGAAGCACCGCTTCTACTTCGTCGTCGTTCCCGACGGCTTTGGTGACGAGGAGCCTGTCGTCGACATCGACTTTGGCGCCAACAATTCCCGTGTGGTCGAAGACACCATTTCCGTGTCCGGATCGGTCGTGACCGGCGCCGAGGACGAGACCGACGTCTTCGTGGAGATCGCCTTTGAGGAGAGCACTTTCCAGATGACGCCGATTCAGAAGTTCAACGCGGAAACCGACGGCATCCTCGACAAGACGCAGGGCGGACTTGGCGACGGCGACAGCTTCGTGCTCAACCTCTCCCTTGACGGTATGTACTCCAACGTCAGCCAAACGCAACGGATTTTCATCAAGATCTACGAGTACGACAGCACGAGCGGCGAGCGATGGGTCACCATCAAGTGGCTCGAAGTCAACCTTGCACCTTGCCAAGGGCTTGAGGCCGACCCCGATGCGGAAGCAGCGGGCGGGCGCTTCGTCCTGGTCGAGGGCGCTTGCGCTTGGGAAGGCGCATGGACCTACGATCCCGTCACGGGTGAGTGGTCGCCACCGGAGGACACCTCTGGCAACGGCGACGGCAGCCAAGGCCTGAGCACGACCCTCATCGCGGGCGTTGGCGCGGCGATTCTCATCGTCGTCATCCTGTCGCTGCTTGTTCTCCGCCGAGGGAACGACGATGACGGAGTCAAGAACGTCGACTTTGCCTTGGGCATGGTCGAGCAGGACCCTGTCGAGCAATACGTGCAACAACTCGTGGCGCAAGGCTACCCCGAGGAGACCGCTCGCGCTCACGCTCAGCAATATGCAGGGCAATTGGGTGCTTCAGCGGCTGCGGCCCAAGTGACCGCCGCTCCCGCGGGCGCCGGCTTGTACGAACAATACTACCAGCAGTACCTCGCGCAACTGACGCAACAGGGCTACGATGAAGCGACCGCGCAGCAATACGCTGCTCAGTACGCTCAAGCGGCGCTGCAGCAGCAACAGTGAGTTTCCTCACGGCCTCGGTCGTGATCAGGAGCCGGACGTTGGGTTCAGCGCAAGCCGTACCTCGTGTTCCTGACCGTTGTGTCCCCACGCCAAGCGCCCTGGTTCGGGGAAGTGAAAGTGCTTCGTTCGGAAGGACAAGGGCATGCCCTCCGGCGGCGAGGCGCCTTCGACTTCGATGCGGATGACTTCGCTCCACGCCCCATCGTTTCCAACGAATGCGCGAGCGTGTATGCCGTCAATGAGGATCGGCACCCAGCGTGGCGTCCAGCCAGGTGCGTGTGCGTTGCTCTCAGGGGGCAATCGGAGGTCGGCTTCTGTTGCAGGCGGGTTGTTCAAATCTTGAGACACAAAAGATTTCTTCTCCGACTTGATTTAAACTTCAGACCAAAAGTGGACAAAAGAATTGTTGGAATGAAAAACGTCACTCGCTTTCCCCAAGGTTGCCTTCACCGTCGCTTTCGAAGGCGTCCATGTCGACGTCTTCGTCGTCTTCGATGAACCCAAGCTCGTCCAAGTGCGAGTCAAAATCGGGCAAGCGTGGGAGGTGGCCGTTTGGCCAAGCGCGGCCCCGCTCCACAATCTTCAGCACCCGTTCTTGGTACGCCAGCGGTGTGCGCTGTAGCAGCACTGCATGGAGGCGGGAGGTGCGGATTTTCTCCGGAATCAACACGTGGCCAGACGAGGCTTCAACGTCCATGGCGCGAACAAGGTTGAGGGCGGGTCGGTTGATTTGTTGGTGCCATCGGCGCGCGAGACGCATGCCGATGATCGTGGTGGCCAAAATGCCCAGTGAGACAAGGCAGAAGCCCGTCCATCCCGTCCGACTTTGGTCCTGGGCCATCAGAACGAGAAGCAGCAGCGCGGGACCTGCCGTCATCAAGAAAATCGTGTTTTCAGAGATTGGTCCTCGGTTCATCCGCAGGCCGATGATGTCCCAGCCATGATGCCGTGGCTCCCACGGGCGAAACAGCATGGTTTGTTCCTTGGTCGCCGCTTTTCGTACAAGATTCAGCAAGGACATGATGCGGGCATTTTGACTCGGCCCTACGTCGAGGTTTTCCTCGATGATTTGTTCAAGTCGATCTGCAGCCTCGTCGTACATGCCCATGTCGGCCAAGATCGTGGCTTGCTCCACCAGCGGCATCGCTTCTTTTGGCATGTGATGGCGTGCGTCTTGCCACCATTGCAAGGTGTCTTCCCAACACCCGATGGAACGCATGAGATGCGCACCTCGAATCCAGAGGTCCGTGCGCCTTGGGTCGAGTTTGACGGCAAAGCGGGTGGCGCCGATGGCCTTCGCAGTGTCGTCTAAGGTGAGTTTGACCTTCCTGTCGCTTGGAATGTAGGCGTCGGACAGCAAGGCCCATGCCGCAGCATGGTCAGGCTCGTCCTTGACCAACTTCGTCGCATGCGCAATGGCGTCTTCACGACGTTCTTCGTTGAGGGCTTCAAGGGCGTCGAGGTAGAGGTCCTCTGCCATGGTTCCCACCCTCAGTCGTCGTCACCGCGAGGGCGTCGAATGTCCTTCGGCGGCCGGTTGTGGGCATGGCCTCCGGACTTCCCTTGTGATTTCCTGAACGGCGAGCGAGCGCCTTTGGGTCGAATCTGGGTTCGTTCCGTGCTCTTGCGGAAATTGCCCCTGTCACCACGGTCACCGCCACGTCGGTCGCC
>DUHU01000092.1:0-8591 GCA_013330765.1 Candidatus Poseidoniaceae archaeon
CACTCGCACACCATCAAGTCGCACCACAACGTCGGCGGACTGCCCGAAGACATGACCTTGGGCGTGGTCGAGCCTCTTCGAGAACTCTACAAGGACGAAGTTCGGGAGCTTGCTCGCACCCTTGGAATCAGCGTGGCAGAGCGCCAGCCCTTCCCGGGCCCAGGCCTCGCCGTGCGCACCCTTGGCGACTTGACGCCGGAACGTGTGGGTGTCGTGCGTGAATGTTGTGCCATCGTCGAAGAAGAGTTCGAGGCTGCGGCAGAACGCGGTGAGATGGAACTCCCTTGGCAATACTATGCGGCCCTTCTTCCGGTCCGTTCGGTCGGTGTCCACGGTGACGTGCGCGCTTACGGTGAGACCATCGTCGTCCGTGCCGTTCGCAGCATGGACGGCATGTCCGCTCGGTATTCCGAAATTCCTCACAGCATCCTTCAGAAGGTCAGCACGCGGATCACCAATGCCTGCAAGGGTTCTGTGAACCGCGTGGTCTACGACATCACCCACAAGCCTCCGGGCACCATCGAGTGGGAATGACCACGGATGGGCCGCGGCCTCATTTTCACCTGTGAAGAAGCGATTAAGAAGGGGTGGCGGGTCGCAGACTTCGCCGATTTAGCTTAGCTGGTGGAGCGTGGGACTGTTAATCCCAAGGTCGTGGGTTCGAGCCCCACAATCGGCGTTAAACTTCACACGACCTGCACGTCGTTTACGTCAATCGATTCCAAGAGCCTGCTCGTCGCCCGTGGCGTGGGCTGAGTGGCTTGAACCGTGAATGCGGTGCTTTCCGCAGGAATGGCGTTGGACCGGTTGTGATCGATGATCATCAACGGCTGTCCTTCCTCGACGCGGTCGCCGACGTGAGCGAGCACTTCGATTCCTGCACCGTGATCCACCACGTCTGCAGGATGGTTTCGACCTGCGCCAATCTGCACCAGCAAGCGACCAAGCGCCAAGGCATCAACGTCGCTGACCCATCCAGAAGAGGGTGCTTTGACCGTCGTTCGTACCTTCCCTCGAGAGAGCACAGACCATGGGTCCTCAATGAGCGAGGCGACGGTCTTCTCTTCGACTCCTTGACGGCGGCACATGTCCGCGAAGGCTTCCAAGGCTGAACCGCTCGCAATGACGACGTCAACGTCCGCTCCCAGAGCGTTGGCTTGCATGCGGACGAGTTCCATCGTGTCCTCCGGTCCTTCGCCACGCAAGCAATGGATGCTCTCTGCGACTTCATGCGCATTTCCGAGCAACCGCCCAATCGGGTGGTCCATCGACGTGATTTGGGCGGTGACCTCCATGCCGAGGGCGCTGCCGACGTGCACCATGGAGCGGGCCAAGGCCCTTGCTTCATCCAGGGTCTGCATGAAGGCAGCCCGTCCGCATTTGACGTCCAGCACCAACCGTTCGAGTCCCTCTGCGTACTTTTTCGAGACGATGGAGGCGGTAATGAGGCCTATTTGAGGCACGGTCGCGGTCACGTCCCGCGCGGCGTAGAGGATTCGGTCTGCAGGTGCAATTCCTTCCGTTTGCCGGCTGATGAAACAGGGATTGGTCCGCATGGCTTCAAGGCTCAATCCGGTGTTGAACCCTGGAATGGCTTCCAGTTTGTCGATGGTGCCTCCGGTGTGCGCCAGGCCTCGTCCCGCCAACATCGGGACCACCAGCCCAGAGGCCGCCAAACATGGGGCCAGGATCAGGCTCATCTTGTCGCCTACGCCACCGGTGGAGTGTTTGTCCACACGCCCCGTTCGACGTTCAAGGGTGGCTCCGGAAGTGGCCATGTGTTTGGTCAACGACGAGGTTTCCTGCGGTGTGAGGCCTTGAATCTGACATGCCATCAACCACGCACCGACTTGCTCGGGAGCCACTTCACCCGAGAGCAGCCCGTCGATGAAACGGTGGATCATCACGTCGTTGAACGCGTGTCCATCTCGCTTCCATGCGATGAGGTCCGGCACGCTGTGGGTCGTGCTCACGATGCCACCTCAGGAAGCCAATCCGATTTCGACGAGCCGTTGATGCAGGTACTCGTCGGCGAGGATCGAAGGGTACAGCGCTTCGCCGCCGGTCATGGCGACAAATTTTGCCCGAGGGGTCAAATCCACGTCGCCACGGGGGTGGACGAACATCGGCATGGAGTAGCGCTCCGTACCCGCGTTGGGTGGATTCACCACACGGTGGGTGGTGGATTTGAACAAACCGTTGGTGAGGTTTTGCAACATGTCGCCGCTGTCGACGATGATGTGGTCATGGTTTCCTTCGACTTCGATCCATGAGCCGTCATGATCCATCACCTGCAGACCGTCTGCGGTGGCTCCAACGAGGAGCGTGATGAGGTTGATGTCCTCATGCTGGGCGCTTCGGACCGCCCCTGGTGGCGTGTTGGGGGCCAGTTCCGGGTAGTGGATGACGCGGAGAATGGTGTTTCCGTCATCGGCCATCATCGGCAACCAGGAAGCGTCTTCGCCCAAGTAGAGCGAAGCGGCGCGAAGCAACTCCACCGACATCTGTTCCATGGCTTGGTAGAGGCCGTCGATGTGGCCTTCGAACTCGGGCACGTCATCGCTTGGCCAGAAATTGCGTGGAAATACGTCCTCTGCGGGATGGCCTTCAGGCAAGGTTCGGCCCGTTTGCCAGAACTCTTTCAGGTCCGGTTCTGGGTTGTCCTTGGCGTGCTCCACGCCATAGGGCGTGTAGCCACGTTGGCGAAAGATCTCAGCGCGTTCATAGCCGCGCTTTCTTGCGTCCTCGAGGTGAAAGAATCGACCGATGGTCGTGTAGGCTTGGTCGATGGAGGACGGCGAAATGCCGTGACCGGTCAAGGCAAAGAATCCGATGTCCTTCAGTGCCTCACCCATGCTGGCCACAAAGCGTTCCCGCGCGTCACCGCCGGCACGCCAATCCCGTAGGTCGCAGACTTGCAGGGTGCGCGTCATCCGGTTCACTGTCCTTGAGGTGCTCAGTCTCGGAGTTTGGAGATGAGGCGGAGGACTTCCACGTAGATCCACACGACGCTGATCACCAATCCGAAGGCCGCCCACCATTCCATGTGCTTTGGGTATTGGTTTGCTGCACCGGTTTCGATGAAGTAAAAGTCGCTGAGCAAGGTGAAGGAGGCGATGGTCACGATGATCACGCTGAATCCGATGCCAATGATGCCGCTCCCGTGTATGAACGGAATCGAGACGCCACCGATGAAGTAGAGCAGCATTTGACCGACATAGACGAACATCACCGTGCCCACCAAGGCCGCCATCACCATGTTGAAGCGCGGTCCGACGCGGATGGCGCGGGAGGTGTAGAGGAAGGTCATCGTCCCCGTAATGCCCGCCGTCACCAGGCCTGCCTGCAGGGCGATGCCAGGGTACGCGAATTCCATGAGGTAGGTCAGACCGGAAAGAAAGAGGATTTCGAGGGCGACGTACGCGGTCATGGCAAACGTCGGTGTTCCCTTGGGTCGGACAAACACCAAGCCGATGACCAGGATGAATGCCCCGATACCCCCTACGGTTGCTGCTACGCCAGCCAAGGCGGCCCCTGCGCCGGGCGTGCTGGTGTCCATGGCGGCATAGGCCAGGAACATCAGCAGCATGCCAACAAGGAGGGCCCCGAAGAGGATGGATGCCTTCTTCAGCGCACCTTCGACGGTCATCACGCCTTCGGAGGGCACCGTATGGGCGATGGTCGTGAAGCGGTTGTTGTTGAGCACCGGGTTCCCGGACATGGTCTTCCCAGCGAGGCGGTCGGTTTCAAACCTCACGCTTGCTTTTCGTAGTACTCGACCAATCCTTCGAGGGTCCAGCCTTCGCTGAGACGTTCCTCGACCACCGCGTCGTCCCAGCCGGTCAGGCGGGCACGCAGGTCCTCATCGCTCGGCCGTCCGTCCAGCACCACGACGGGTTTGGAGGAGGAGACCTCCACCGGCATCGAGGTGTCCAAGTCGAGTCCCTTTCCGTCCTTGCGGAGGCCCATGGCGCCTGTAATCACCACGAGGAGACCCACGACGGAAATGACTGGAAGGAACCACCCAAATGAGTCGTCCTCGGTTTGACCGTCGCTCAAGAGGATGCGCCGTTGGTCAGCGGAACAGCCGTCCGTGTCGACGGGGTCGCCCTGCGGTGTGGCCGGGCAACGGTCTTCGCCAAAGGGCACGCCGTCGAGATCGACGTCTTCGTCAGGGGAGGTTTCGTTCTGTTCGGCGGGGGTGGTGGTGTTGTCCTGATCGTCATCGACGACGAGGCCCGCATCGGTGCATCCTTCCACGGTGTGGTCGGCGACACCGTCGCCGTCCGCGTCGCTCATCGAGATGCGTTCACTCGCGTTCGGTCCGTTTGCATCGGCTTGGGCGCGGAGCACCTCCAGGCCGTCTGCGATGCAATCGCCATCGGTGTCGTTGCTGTTGGGGTCGCTGTTGAGGTTGAACTCCTCGAGGTGGGTGAGGCCGTCTCCGTCCGAATCGAGCCCAGCTTCGATGAGCGTCCCACCGGCGCTTCGTCGTGAACGGTTCAGGTCGTGTTCCACTTCCCACGCATCCAACAACCCGTCGTTGTCCGTGTCCGTGCTTGCATCGACGCGGTTCCAGTCGTCCATGAAGGAGGCGTGGTAGACCGCGGCAAGAGGCGCATGGTGCACCAACAAGCCGACTTCTCGATTGCGAAGCATGGCGGAGTCTCCCCAGTTGATGGACGAGACGAGCACGGAGGTGCCGTCGATGATGGCCCCCTTGTTGTGCAACCTCGAAACGGTGTCGTTGGTGGACATGATGATCGCCTGGACGTCATGTCCTTGGGTGGCGTTCCAATCTTCATTGAGCAGGTCCACCACGCTTTGCATGTCGTCGTCGAGGTACGCACCGTTGAGGGCCACGTGAAGTCGAACGCCACGCTCGGCGGCGTCCTTCATCGCTGCAAGGAGGGGGTTGTCGCCCCATCCCCACGTCCAGTCCATTTCCAAATATTGGAGGGAAAGCAGGGCTTCGGTTTGGGCGCTGTCGAGCATGCCCACAAGCCCGAGGATGCAGTTGTCGGGGCAGGTCAACACCTCTCCATTGGCCGTTCCAACGACGGCCTCGATGTCAGTGCCGCTCAGCGATTGAGCCGTTTCGAGTTCCCAACCAACGGGCGTAGGAGCATCGGCCGGCCTCACGTAGACGCTGGCCGAGTCGCGGTCCATCGCCAAGAGGTTGCTCAAGGTATCGGCCAGGCCCGGACTGTGGACCAACAGGCCCCAATCCCGGTTTCCAGCATCACCGGGCTTCGGCGCGCTGGAGGACTTCCAGTTGCCCGAGCCGATCCAGACTTCTTCCCCGTCGCGTACGGCCAACTTGGCGTGCATGAACGCGTAGGGGTCGTCATCCTCAGCTCCGAGGAGCAGCACCTCGACACCGGCATCGGTGAGGGACGACGCAACGCCGTCGATCATTCGCAGGTCGGAGGGGGTCCACCACGTGTCGCCCGCGTCCATCACCACTTGTACGGTGACGCCACGTTCAGCGGCTCGAATCAAGGCGTGAATCAGGTTTGGTTCGTGGATTTGGTAGACTTGGACCTCCAGGGTGGATTGGGTCCCGTCAATCCAACGAACAAGGTCGACGAGGCCGGCTTCGGGGGCGATGAGTGGACGCATGTTCGTCAGGTCGGTGACCGTCCCGTCGACACAGGGTGTGGCTGCCCCAAGGCGTGTCCATCGGAGTTTCCAATCCTGAGCCGTGTCGGTGTCGGTGCTCTGACCGCAGCCATCGCCGCGAAGGTAGACGAGATGATCCAAGCCCGTCAGGGGTGGGACGACCGAGACGCCTGTCCAGCCCCCGACCTCGACCGGTCCGTCGCCCCAGACCACGGCATCGGCAATGGCGCCGGTCGGCGTGAGCAGGCGCACCGCTCCGCCTCCGTCATTGAGGAAAACGGCAGCACTGAGGTGGTCGGTCATGTTGACGACCTCGCCGTCCCACAAGTCTGCCAAGGCGGTGGCATCGGCGCTCAACGTGAGGGAGGAACCGGGCTCAATCCGCACGTCGTTCATCGTGGCTTGGAAGGCGTTGGTGGCCGAAGTGACCCGTTCGAGGACCCAACCGTCCAGCACGGCTGGCTTGGTTCCAGCGTTCCGGATTTCAACGAATTCGACGTTGGTTCCGTCCATGCTTCCAGCGGGCATGAGCGCGGAGAAACTGAGGTCGTTGGGTCCGGCCATGGCCGTCTCGACAGGCTCGGGTTGGCCGGGCGTCGCCCATGCGCTGAGCACAGGGTTGAGCAGGTCGATGAAACTCCGGCACGAGGTGGCCGACATGCCGCTGAGGTCCGCTTGGGATGAACTGGCCGCGTCAGGATCATGCAAAACAAGGGTGCCCATCGCATCGTTTTGTTCTTCCAAAAGGATGAGTCCACGTTCACCGGGAGGGAGCACGAGCCCGGTCGCGTTGGGGGTCCACCACGTGTCTGCACGGACAAACCAGGACCTTCCTTCGGCGTCAACAAGGCGCCATCGGCTCGCGTTGACGTCCTCGGTCCCGACGTTCATGACCTCGACCCATGTTCCGGCGGGAGTGCTTGTGGAACATTCGGGCATGATTTCCATCATGCGAAGCACGTTGCCAGAAGTCCATGCTGGCCAAACAGGGTTGACCTCGCCAGGGGTTGGCCATGCGCCGATGTCCCAGCCCGGTCCAACGCCGCGGTTGAGCCCGTCAGGGCCTGCGCCAGCATGACTGCTGTTTGCGAGGATCAAGGATTCACCTTCTGGGACGCTGAGCCACCCGACCTCTTGCACGGCCCGACCGTCAGGCGTGACCAACGCCACGAGGTCTTCACTGGAGCCGTCGAGGAGCAGGTCCGAACCGAGGGCCACAAGGGCCACCTCGCCGGGTGCAAGGGAAGTGGTGCTGGCCAGCGGCAAATGGGCCACGCCGATCGTCATGTTGCGCCCCGGAGCTACGAAGCCCCATCCTGCAAGGTCCACGGTTTCGTCGTCATGGTTGATCAGTTCAATCCACGCGCCACCGGGCCATGCGGCATCGTCGTCGCCAACGGCGTCGGGAAGAAGTTCAGAGAAGCGGAGGATGGCAGCGTCGTCGGGTGCGCTGCCGTTGGTTCCAGGCGTTGGGGTGGCGGTCGGAACCCACGGCGAAGCAGGATTGGCGTCGCGAACAAGGCTGACGTCCATGGTGGGTGCCGAGGCCCAGTGGGCCGTGTCGACGACCGAACCTGAGGCGTCGATCAAGCGCAACACGTCGGTAAAGTTCCACAGCCGGTGTTCCCCCGTCATGTGGAGGAGCGCCCGGGCATCGGATTCGAGCACGCTGCCCGTGCCGCTGTGGACGAGGTTGGTGGCGCTCAGGGTCGTGCTGTTGTTGAGCCCACCTTGGACGGTCCATCCGGCCACGTCCACGGCCATCGGGCCGGCGTTGTGGAGTTCGATCCATTCGGTGTCGCCCTCTGCGCCGCCTTCGATGGCTGCAACCGGCAAAATTTCGTCGAATCGGACGTCTGCACCCAGCCTTGGCAGGTCGGTGATGAAAGGAGGCTCGGCCTCGAATGGGGTGGGGTAGGCGGCCAGGGCCCACGATGTATTGACGATTTGCTGGAGTCCGAATCCGGGTTGCGCATCCGTCCATTCCGCACGTTGGGCGATGGTCTCGTTGGGCCACATCAGGTCGAGTCGCTCTTGCCCGTTGTTGAGCATCGAGGTGCCGTTCAGGGCAACGATGGCACGGCTGCCTGCAGGGAGGACGGTGGTCGTCGTTCCGTCGGCGAGGTAGGTGCTCACGCCGTCAAGGCGGAGTTTGTTCAACGCCGCATCGAGGATGTGCCAATCGGTGAGATCAACGCTGCTGGTTCCGGGGTTGTGGAGTTCCACCCATTCACCGCCCGGCCACGTGGCGTTGTCGGCGCTCGGCCATGGGTTGGGCATGACCTCGGTCATCTGGAAAGGTCCGGGGACGATGTCCAAGGTTGGCGTCATGTTGTTTGCTTGGCCAGGCGTGGGCGTGTTGGTGGCGACAAGGTCGTTGGTGGGCGTGGTGGCGTCGCGTTCGTAACTGACCCCTGACGAGGACCCGGTCCACGTCACCATGTGTTGGGAAAAGCCCTGCGTGTTGCGAAGGTCGAGGCTTCGAGCGCCGGTGTTGGCGAGGAAGAAATCCGCCGCGCCGTTGCGCGCCACGACAAGGTACTCCCCGGGCGCCATGGTGTACGAAGCGGTGTCCGCGGCGTCGTAATCCACGATGGAGTTCGCGTCAAAGGTGAGCGTCTTCCCTCCTTCGTTGACGACGCTCCAGTCACGTACGTCCACCGAGGTTGTTCCCTCGTTGAGCAGTTCCACCCATTCACCGCCCGGATAGGTGGCGTTGTCGTAGCCTGCTGGATTTGGGATCAATTCGTTGATGCAGATTGAGCCTGCACAGAGGTTGGAGCGACCACCTGCCGCAGAGGCGGTGGAGAGCGCCAATCCACTGGTGCTCATGAGAAGCAGAAGGACGAGTCCGGTCGCGAGCGAGCGCTGGGCCATGCTTCGGAGGAATGCGCTTGGACCATATCCCTTCCTCTAAATCAGATGAATCCGAAGGAATCGAAACGTTGGGCGAAGGTGTAGATCATGAT
>DUHU01000092.1:8897-9414 GCA_013330765.1 Candidatus Poseidoniaceae archaeon
GAAGGTGTAGATCATGATGGGCACGAGAATGATGCCCATCGCGTGACTCCGCCGGATACCAATCCGGGGAGGGAGCAATCCGATGAAGGTCCCGACGATGAGGACCCCGATGCCGATCCAGCCGGTCGAGAACCACACAAGGGCGGTGACGAACGCGACCACTCCCAGCACCATGTGCCCAAGGGGAATCGTGGCGTGAAGGCGGAGGACGGCTTTGCCGACGTGACGCATCATGGGCACGGCCACCAAACCAGCTGCGACGGTGATGGTCAAAAGGCGGATGAAATCGGACGTCGGTTCCACAGAACTCCAGGTCTCAACGGGATACATCATCTTCAGTGCAAGGGTTGCACCTGACCGCGATCGGCCAATGATGTACAGGAAACCAAGGACCATCACGGTCACGGCGGTGTTGACGGCCGACAGGATGGCGATGATCTCCAAGTCTTGACGCGTTTGAGGGCCTTCGCCGTCGCCTTCTGCTTCCTCAAGGGCGATGGCGAGCAACTCGTCGTCG
>DUHU01000222.1:0-7376 GCA_013330765.1 Candidatus Poseidoniaceae archaeon
GGGGGGGCCGCCTTTGCTGGGGCCAGGTGGGCCGCCGCCCTTCTTGGGACCGGGGGGGCCGCCTTTGCTGGGGCCGGGTGGGCCGCCGCCCTTCTTGGGACCGGGTGGGCCACCTTTGCTGGGGCCAGGAGGGCCGCCACCCTTCTTGGGACCGGGGGGGCCGCCTTTGCTGGGGCCGGGAGGGCCGCCGCCCTTCTTGGGACCGGGAGGGCCGCTCCGGGAAGGTCCGGGTGGGCTGCTGCGAGACGGAGCTGGTTCGGAAACATCCGCGTCCATCTCGTCCTCTTCTTCGAACACGGCCCCGCAATGAGGGCAAATGCTGTCGCTTTCCGAGACGAGTCCGTCACACACTTCGCAAGCAAACATCTCTTCCTGAGCGCCGCTGACGACATCCACAGCGCCGTCCTTTGAGCGGCGGAGCACCATGTTGACGTCCATTTCGTGACCTTTCAGTGCAATTTCTGTGGCGATCGCATGCTGGAAGGCTTCAGACAAGGCCTCAGGTCCGTCGAGAACACGCCCGTCATCGACATACGTGACCGTCACGGTGACTTCTTTGCCCTCTGTTTCACAGGCGGGAGTTTCCACGGCAACACCGCGTTTTCTCGCAACACGTCGGACGGCCACCTCAGCAAGTCGCTTGAGAAGTGCATCGTCCAAGCCACCAGAATCTTGCGCACCGATGGTGCTCGCCAACACGGCTGCAGCGGGATTTGGAGCGCCTTGACCTTGCAAACCACCCACGTCAGCTCCAAGGGAGGCAAGCACGTCACCTGCCGGTGAATGGTTCATCGACAGCCATTGGCTTCGTCGTTCGTTCTTCATCGCGCGGTCTTGCTCTGCAATGTGGTTGACCATCGCGTCCGTCGGCGAGGCGGCCGGATTGTGCGCGATGGTGGTGCCACCGGCAACGAATGGATCGGCACGTGGAACGCCAGAACTGCCCACGCCGCTGGCGAGGGACGGGCCCGTGTTGGCGGTCGGCATGTCCGATCGGTTAAGGGGGCGCACAGGGGCACTCGGGCCTCGGGGCTGCGGTTGGAATCCTTGGTTTGGCATACCTTGTGGTGGCATCCCCTGCTGGGGCATACCTTGTGGAGGCATCCCCTGCTGGGGCATACCTTGTGGAGGCATCCCCTGCTGGGGCATCTGGCCGTATCCAGGCTGCATCATGCCCTGAGGTGGAAGGCCTTGTTGGGGCATGCCTTGTGGTGGAACGCTTTGTTGAGGCATGCCTTGAGGCGGAAACCCCTGACCTGGTTGCTGCTGAGGAAAACCGCCCATCGGCGCGCCACCGACGTTGGAGGAAGCGACGGGAGGCTGGCCTGGCACACCGGTGGAAGCGCCGCCTTGACGAGCGCCGCATTCAGGACAAAACATGGAGTCATCCGGAATGGATTCCCCGCACGCCGAGCACTGCATGGTGCAACCTCATCTCATGTGCGCCGACTAGCCCCCTAAAGGCTTCCTCCACCGCGTTAACGAAGAGGGCCACATGGACTCTCCTTTGTTCAAGGCCGAACGTCAGTCACGAAGTCCCGCGTCTTGGAGCGCCTTCAGAAGGACTTGGCCGATTTCTGAAGGATCGTTGGCACAGGCGATGCCTGCAGCTCTGAAGGCTTCGAACTTCTCTTCAGCCGTTCCCTTGCCTCCCGAAATGATGGCTCCGGCGTGACCCATGCGCTTCCCGGGGGGAGCGGTTGAACCCGCGACGAATCCGACGATGGGCTTTGAGACGTGCTCAGCGGCATAGGCTGCTGCTTCCTGCTCAGCATTCCCACCGATTTCGCCGATCATCACGATGGCTTCGGTCTGCGGATCGGTTTCGAACGCCGCCAAACAATCGATGAATCCGGTGCCGTTGACGGGATCGCCGCCGATGCCGACGCACGTTGACTGCCCTTCACCGATGCTCATCGTTTGAGCCACGGCTTCGTAGGTCAATGTTCCAGACTTGGACACAATACCGATGCGGCCCTTGGCATGGATGTGGCCTGGCATGATGCCAATTTTGGCACCTCCTTGCTCGCCGGGCGTGATGATGCCGGGGCAATTGGGACCAATGAGGCGGATGCCGGGGCGTTGTTCGACGTAGGCTGCCGCCTTGACCATGTCCAGAATGGGGATGCCTTCGGTGATGCACACGATCACACCTTCACCCTTGATGGCGTCAAAGGCCTCTGCAGCCTCCATGATGGCCTCGCCGGCAAAGGGAGGAGGGACGTAGATGACCGTGGCGTCGGCATCGGTGGCCGTCACCGCATCACGAACGGAATTCCAGACCGGGAAATCCTTGCCTTGCAGTTCCACGGTTTGGCCGCCTTTTCCGGGCGTGCACCCACCAACGATGGCGGTGCCGTACTCGACCATCTTGTCCGCATGGAACCGGCCCTGTCGACCGGTGATGCCCTGCACGATGACCTTCGCGTGTTCTGGAATCCAAATCGCCATCAGGCCTCACCTCCGCCGATGAGGGCGACAATGCGTTCGGCGCCGTCCGCCAAATCGTCCGCAGGGTGAATGTTGAGGGTTGAAGCAGCAAGAATGGCTTTGCCTTCGTCCACGTTCGTGCCCGCAAGACGGACCACGAGTGGCACGTCCAATCCAAGGTTCTCGACCGCACCGATGACGCCGCGAGCGATGATGTCACAACGCATGATGCCGCCAAAGATGTTCACAAGAATGCCCTTGACGTTGGGATCTTCAAGGATGATGCTGAAGGCCGTGGTGACCTGTTCTTCGTTGGCACCCCCGCCGACGTCGAGGAAATTTGCAGGCTCTCCGCCCTTGAGCTTGATGACGTCCATGGTGGCCATGGCAAGTCCAGCACCGTTGACGAGGCACCCGATGTTGCCGTCCAATTTGACGTAGGACAATCCCGCTTCTGCAGCCCGGATTTCGGTCTCTTCTTCTTCAGAAAGGTCGCGAACCTCGTCCCAAGCCGCTGCATGTCGGAAATGCGCGTTCTCGTCAAAGCTGACCTTGGCGTCCAACGCCACAATCGCATCGTCCTCGGTTCGAACGAGCGGGTTGATTTCCATCATGGCGCAGTCGTTCTCAACGAAACAAGTGTACAGCGCACCAAGGGTGCGACGGAAGGCCTTCGCTGCCGCACCGGAGAGGCCGAGGGCATCGGCGAGGTCACGCGATTGAAATCCGAGCAAGCCTGCACTTGGATCAACGTGGATCTTGTGGATGAGTTCTGGCGTGGCTTCCGCCACTTCCTCGATGTCCATGCCGCCCTCTGTGGAAGCCATGACCAACACGGACTTGGCCTCACGGTCGACGAGAAGAGCCAGGTAGTACTCGTGTTCGATGGCGCAACCGGATTCGACGTAGAGGTTGCGAACGAGCTTCCCCTCTTCTCCGGTTTGAATGGTGACCAACACGTTGCCGAGGATGTTTGCAGCGTAGGTGCCCACCTCTTCTCGTGAGAAAGCGATTTTGACCCCTCCTTCCATGACAAGGTCACCCGTTTCCGGGGCATACAGGTTGCCTTTACCACGGCCGCCTGCGTGAATCTGGCTCTTGACGGCGACCACCTTTGAACCGAGGTGATCGTAGGCAGCAAGGGCATCCTCTGCGGTCGTGCAGTGCACGCCCTCCAACACAGGTACGCCGTAGCGCTTGAACATGGCTTTTCCTTGGTATTCGTGGATGTTCATGAGACTCCCAAACCTCGGTCAAGGTGGGCCGTCCTTCAACACTCCGCATGGGCATTCCATCGGTGGAGAAGCGTTTCAAGGTGAACGCCTTCGGGCAAGTGTGCAAGCGGTGGTCTTGGCAGGAGGGGTCGGCTCACGCCTTCGCCCGTGGACGGACAGCGTCCCCAAGCCACTGCTGCCGATGTTGGACAGGACCCTTCTCGAGCAGGTGGTCTGGGGCATGCCGGAAGGCGTGGTCGACGAAATCGTCGTGGCCGGAGGCTACCGTGTCGATCAGATCACCGAACACTTCGCCGCCAAGGTGGAAGGCATCGACGTGACCATTGTCGAAGAAACCGAGCCGTTGGGGACGGGCGGAGCGTTGGCGAACTGCAAGGACGTGGTCTCCGGACGCTTTGCATGCTTCAACGGCGACGTCATCTCGTCGCTCAGGATACAGGACGTGCTAAGCCTGCATGAGAAGAACGGCGGCGTGGGAACCTTGGCCTTGTGGGAAGTGGAAGACCCGACGCGCTTCGGCATCGTCGGCCTCGATGCGTCTCAACGCGTGATTCAATTCAAGGAGAAACCGAAACCTGAGGAGGTCTTTTCCAACCTGATCAACGCAGGTTCGTACGTTTTGGAAGAGGACGTCTTTGACGTCATGCCTGCAGGCCGCCATTCGTTGGAGCGTGACGTGTTTCCGCGCCTTGCCGAACGTGGTGAACTGAACGGCCTCCCTTTCGAGGGTTACTTCATCGATGCAGGAACGCCCTCGTCCTGGAGCGACGGCGTGGAAGCCTGCATTGCCCATGACCGGTTCTATAGCGGCGCGGTCGTGGACGGATCTTGGTGTGCGGACGGCGTGGCACCCACAGGAGTTCGCCATGGAGGATCGATGTTCGGCCGTGGAGTTGCAGCCCAGGGCACCACGATTCAGCGCTCGACCCTCTTGGACGGCGTCCACGTTGGGGCTGGAAGCAACCTCAACGGCGTCCTCGCTGGAGCAGGTTCCGTCATCGGCACCGGCTGTGACCTTCGCAACGTGGTCCTTGGCCCCGGTGCCATCGTCGAAGACGGCGAGCGCCTGGTCGACGAGCGACGCTCGGCGCCCTGAGGACGAAGCGCCTAAGCCCCCCGCCCGGATGGGAGGCCATGAGCGAACCGCTGGTCGTCGTGAATTGCAAAACCTACGCCGCCGCCTCCGGGCTGGCTTCGAACGACTTGATGGCGGCGCTCGCCTCCGTCGACAGCGACGGCGTGCGGTTGGTGTTGGCCGTCTCTGCCTTTGACCTGCACGCGCTTGCAAGCGCGCACCCACACCTCGAATTCTGGTCCCAGCACCTCGACCCGGTCGGCCAAGGCTCCTTCACGGGATGGCTTGAACCCGAGACGGCCATGGAACGAGGCGCCACTGGGACGCTGATCAACCACGCCGAGCACAAGGTCGAGATGGACCACGTGAAACGCTTGCTGCACCAACTCGACGGACGCATCAACGTCTGTGCGTGCGCGGCCGATGAGGCAGAAGCAAGATCGTTGGCGGCCCTCGCCCCCACCATGATCGCCGTTGAACCGCCCGAGTTGATCGGCGGTGACGTGTCCGTGACCAGCGCCGACCCCGGCATTGTGCGCGACACGGTGGCCTTGGTCAAAGGCATCGACGCGGGCATCATGGTCCTGTGTGGAGCCGGTGTAAAGACCGGTGAGGACGTGAGCGCTGCCCTCCGCCTTGGCGCAGAAGGCGTGTTGCTCGCAAGCGGCGTCACGAAAGCGACCGACCCAGCCGCGGTGCTTCAGGACTTGGTGGACGGCGCTCGGCGCGCTTGAATCGCCCCCTTGAGCGCCTGCGGTGCTGGGCACGCTTCTGCAAAGGGGCATCTTCGGCAATGCACTGCAGAATCCACGAGCGGCAAAGAAGCAAGCCCATGACGTTGCCATCGGCGTCGGACGGACGCCATCGCCCTTCGGTCGTGGTCCAACAGGGCCTCTGCGGCGTCGGCAAGGTGGGGGGTGACCAACACCATCCGATGAATCCACGACGAACCCACCCAACGCATCACGGTCACCGTGCGCTCGAACGGTTCTGTCCAAACAAGCGTGGCCCATCGTAGGCTGATGGCGGCTTCAAGATCGTCCACAGCCCCTCGGTGCTGTCCATGTCGAAGAAGCACGACCCGCGGGGTTCGAGACCCGACCACCAGGGACGGTGCCGCCCAGAGCAAGCCGGCGGCCTCCTCAACGGAATGAAGGGGAGAAGGAAGGTGGCAGCGCCCACCTTCCGGCAGGTGATGAAGGAACCAGGGGTGCCGAAGGAGCGTCGCGATGCGTCGTACTTCGAGCCGCGCCTCTTTGCGACGGCCAACAGGACCCAAATCCAAGGATGTTCCTGCTTCCTCCATGCGCCGCTCCAACACCACGCGGTGCAGCCTTGGCGACCACGCATGACCCTCTGAACGATCCTCAAAGAGGTCCTTGCGCGCACCGTCGAGGAGACGCTTGAGGCGCAGCCGCGGCCCAACCTCGATTCCGGACCCCCTGAGCCCAGGGCCTCCTGGGTACGTCAACACAAACCTCCGAGCGCAGGTCTCAAGCAACCAACGGCGGCTACGGCTCCATCCAATGCCTTGGGTCATGCCCCGTGGACCTGCCGTTTACCGGCTTCAAGGTCGTGTTCAGAGGACGCCGATGCTGGACAGGAAAATCACGTGGTTGACGGTGACCCAGATCCCGATCGGCACCAAAGCCCAACCAGAGAAACGTGCAAAGGATTCTGCGCCGTACATGCCAAACAACCTGGACAAGGGTCCACCCAGGCCTGCCACAATGCGAAGCAAAAGCACGACGAGACCTGCCACGAAGGCGAAGAGCACACCGTTCAAGAGACCGATGAAGATTCCACCGACACCGGACATCATCGCTGCACCCACGCCTTGAGCAAACATCGCTGGCTCGGCAAACCAAGCGAACCAACCGACCCAAACGCCGAGCAACACGTCCCGAGCAAGGTCCTCTTCGTCACGCCAGCGCTGGAAGACCCCTGGTGTCATTCGATGGATGAGCCTTCCAAGCAAGTCGGACTCAAATGGCGCTCCACGGATGGCGCTAACGACGGCCATTTCGATGAACCACGCGTAACTGATCAGGTCCAACGTTGAGCCCAAGGCTGCATCAAAGGGCACGAAAGCGAGCAAAAGCGAGGGGAGGTTGACCAGGAAAACGCCTGCACCGGCGGCCGCAATGATGCTGGCCCACAAGGTTCCAGGAGGAAGGGGCTCCTCCGGCTTTTCCCAACCCACGCGTGGAAGGGCAAGGAAGAGCAGGAAAAGGCAGGGACCAAACGCCAACCTGAGGTAGGCCGAGGCCGTTTGAGAACCACCCCGCTGACTTGCAGACATCGCTTCACCGAGCTCGGTGTAGGCTTGACCGGGAGATGCTGCGGAGGAAACCCGTCCACTGCGGTCAACCACAAGCACAGCGTCGGCCTCGCCCGTTGGAAGACTGGCAGCGAATTCGCCTGTCGAGTCGAGCAGCACCGGCCACGTCACGTTGTAACGATCGACGTAGGCTTTGGCGTCTGTGATCAGCGCATCTTCACCGATGATGACCGTCAACACGGCCACGTCTCCATCATAGCCAGCCAATGCTGCCTCGAATTCTTTCAGGTGATCGGCTCCGTTTTCCGAACCTGGCATCAATACGCTGACGAGCATCAGGTCTGCGCCTTCCATC
>DUHU01000222.1:7669-8109 GCA_013330765.1 Candidatus Poseidoniaceae archaeon
ACGCTGACGAGCATCAGGTCTGAGCCTTCCATCACCTCGCTGGGCGAGCTGATGATGCCTGATGCGGCGTTCATCGACGGATCCCCAAGTCGGATGCTGTCGTCCACAACCGCTTCTTCTCCAAGGTTGTCTTGCACGATGCCCAAGGGGACCATGGCAAGGGCAAGAATGAGCAATGCTGCAAGGATGGGTGGGGGCAGCGGCAAGCCGGAACGGAACGCGACGATGACGAAAGCCAGCAAGCTGACCATGGTCGTGAGGGTGAGCCAAACACCCGAGGAAGCAAAACCGGAATCAGGTGCCTGGACGGTGGCTCGCACGTATCCAGTTGCGTGGCAATCTTCGTTCGGGTCCGAACCGACAACCGTGACGCAGACCTCGACCGACACGTCCCCGATGGGAACCTGTTCAACCCCTGTCCACGTCCATGCCGTGTTGTT
>DUHU01000214.1:0-371 GCA_013330765.1 Candidatus Poseidoniaceae archaeon
CAACCCAGCGACGATTCTGGACGAGAGCCAGAGGTGTGCATCATCGAATTGGGTGGCACCGTGGGCGACATCGAATCTGCCCCTTACGTCGAAGCCCTCCGGCAGTTCCAATTCCGGGTCGGCCGGGAGAACGTGACGTTCGTGCACGTGTCCTTGGTGCCGGTGATGGGTCCGGTCGGAGAACAGAAGACGAAGCCCACGCAGCACACCGTCAAGGAACTCCGAGGCCTTGGCATCACCCCCGACATCTTGGTTTGCCGCTCCTCGGCGCCGTTGTCGTCCGAAACACGGACGAAGTTGGCGGCCTTCTGCCACGTTCCGGAAGAAGCCGTCATCTCCACGCATGACGTGCCCAACATCTACCACGTCCC
>DUHU01000214.1:672-5635 GCA_013330765.1 Candidatus Poseidoniaceae archaeon
GTGCCCAACATCTACCACGTCCCACTGATGTTGGAGGAGCAAGGGCTCTGTGCCACCCTCGGTTTGGAGGTTCAGCCCAACGGCATGTTGGACGATTGGCGCGAGATGGCACACCATTTGGACACCCTCGAGGACGAGGTCGTCATCGCCATGGTGGGCAAGTACACTGGGCTGTCAGACGCCTACCTTTCAGTGATCAAAGCGCTGCAACACGCGGCCATGGCCGCAAACCGCAAACTCAAGATCGACTGGCTCGAAGCAAGCGACCTCGAAGACGGAAGTGCCGAGGACGTGCATGCAGACGCGTGGGCCCGCCTTCGCGCCGCTCACGGCATCCTCGTCCCCGGCGGTTTCGGCCACCGTGGCGTCGAAGGGAAAATCCTCGCCGCCAACCACGCTCGAACGAATGGCGTGCCTTACTTTGGCATCTGCCTTGGGCTTCAGGTGGCCGCCATCGAATTCGCTCGCAACGTGCTGGGCATGGAAGGAACAACCTCCACTGAATTCGACGAAGCCTGCCCCAACCCCGCGGTGATCTTCATGCCGGAAATTTCCACGACCCACCTTGGCGGCACCATGCGGCTTGGCAGCCGCCCCACCCTCTTCCAAGTGGACGATTGCAAGGTGAAGCGCCTGTATGGAGGCCTGGACAGCGTCGACGAGCGCCATCGCCACCGCTACGAGGTCAACCCTGAACTCATCGGCCAACTGGAATCCGCAGGCTTGACCTTCGTGGGGAAGGACGACACCGGCGAGCGATGCGAGATCTTGGAACTGCCAAACCATCCCTATTTCGTGGCCGTCCAGTATCATCCTGAATTCAAGTCACGGCCCGGGCGACCAAGCCCTCCTTTCCTCGGACTCATCCTCGCGGCCAGCGGACAGCCTTTGCCCTGAGCGTTCAAGAACCCTCGACGCCGATGAGGTGGCATGAGCGCCGTTGAGACCGCCCTCATCGCCGTCGGATTGGCCGGACTGGTCGGATTTCTTGCGTGGACTTTGGCGGCACGACGCGCCGCAGAAACCCGGGCCGAAGACATCGCTCGAATCGCCCAATTGGAGGCCACCATGGCCGCAGCAGTGGGGCAAGACCAAGCCCTTGAGGACCGCATGACGGCCCTGAGCAGCCGCATGGCCGAACAGCAACGAAAGGACTTCCTCGACATCGCTGAAGAACGCTTCAAGCGCCTGCAAAGTGAAGCGGAGAAGGAGGCGAAGGCTCAGATCACCGAGATGGAAGGCCTCGTCAAACCCATCGAACAATCCCTCGCCAGCCTCGGCGAAGCCACGCAAGCCCTGGAGGAGAAACGCATCGGTGCGATTGCAGGTGTGCAACAACAGATGCAGGAGGTGGGCGCCCTCGCGACCCGTCTCGGCACCGAAGCCAGCAACCTGTCCACGGCGCTCAGGCGATCCTCGGCCGTTCGTGGCGATTGGGGGGAGGTGGCCCTCCGCAACATCCTCGAACTCGCCGGCATGAACGCTCACGCCGACTTCAAGGAACAGGCCAGCACCGACACGGGCCGTCCGGACGTGATTGTGAACCTGCCAGGCGATGGCGTGATTCCCATCGACGCAAAGGCCACGGCGAAGCACTACCTTGAGGCCTTGGAAACCGAGGAAGGGCCGCAGCGTGAAGCGCTCTTTGACCGGCACGCCAAGGCCCTGCGTGGGCGCGTCACCGAACTGACCCGGAAAGAATACTGGAGCAGCTTCGGGGACCGGGCTCAATTCGTGGTGATGTTCGTGCCGTCTGAAGCACTCATTTCTTCAGCCTTTGACCGAGATCCTGACCTCCATGAGTGGGCGATGAACCGACAGGTGATCATCGCCTCGCCCGCTTCGCTCATCGGGCTCCTACGTACGGTGGCGCTGACGTGGCAACAGGTCCAGTTCGCGGAACAAGCACAGGATATCGTGGACACTGCACGCCTCTTTTACACCCGGATGGCGACGTGGTCAGCCCATTTCGCGAAGGTCGGGACGGAATTGAACCAAGCGAGCGAAGCCTACAACGCAGCCGTCAACAGTTGGGAGACCCGCGTGCTCCCACAGGCCCGCCGCTTGGAAGAAATGCAGGTGGCCGACAACACGTCTGCGCAGCTCAAAGACCTGCCAAACGTGGATCTGGCCCTGAAGGAACCAACGGTCCCCGACGATGAATGATCGAACGAGGGAAAGCCAACTCCAAGCAAACACTGCGTACCATTCAGGCGCCGTGAACGCGCATCACGCGCGTGGTACGGAATCCCTGCAAGACCTTGACGAAACGTCGCTCAAGGAAGGTCGCATCGAGATCCGCTGAGCCTGTATCGATGCGCAACGAGGACAAGCCAAGCAGTTTCGACGGCGTGGCCACGGCCAACAGGTGGTCCAGACCAATGGCCTCGAGCACGGCGGGGGAAAGTTGCAGGTTTCCGCGACCGATCAGGAAGCCTTGGCCGCCCATCGGTGAAAGCAGCAGGACACGGGGGCCGTCGTGCGCACGAATCACGTCCAACAACGCGGCTTCGTCGAGGTCGGCATGCACCTTGCCCTGGTGGACCACGTCAATGCCGAGGAGGGTCAAGTCGAGTTCCAAGTGTCGCCCGACGTTGCGCAGCGTGCCGCCGCTGCCCCAGACGATGAGGAGGTCCTCGTCCTCCATGAGCAACCGTACATGCTCAGCCATGCCCTCGATGGTGTCCTCTTCAGACTCCCGTTCGACTTGCTCTTTGGCGCCCTGCATGAAGCGAGGGCTGGCCGGCGTCCATGCTTCGCCATACATCCTGACGCGCCATTCGCCCTTCAGGTAGACCTCTTCGTCGAGGTCCATGACTTCGGTCAGCGCCGTACGAAGATCGCCTTGGGCAAAGGCCAGCAGCACCTCGGCCGCGGCGGTTGGCGTGGTCGCAAAGCAGCCGCTGTGCATCTTCACGCCGCCGGGCACACCGATGAGCGGTGTCGTGGCGGCCTCCTCTCCAAGCCGACCAAGGGCTTCGACAATGTCTCGCGTGGTGCCGTCGCCGCCCGCATACAACACGGCGTCCACGCCGGCGTTCAGCAGATCTTCGACCAGCGCGGCCGTGTTGGCTGCGCTGGTGG
Source organism: Candidatus Poseidoniaceae archaeon (assembly GCA_013330765.1). GTDB lineage: Archaea > Thermoplasmatota > Poseidoniia > Poseidoniales > Poseidoniaceae > MGIIa-L3 > MGIIa-L3 sp12206u. The sequence continues at coordinate 3,757 of DUHU01000214.1, forward strand.
AGGCAGGCGTGTCCCCAATCGACTCAAACCTCGAGGCATCCGGCACCCATGTGCTGCCCATCCGGCCGTCCCATCCGACGAAGGTCGGATCGAGGCGGGTTCGGTTAAGAGGCGAAGCAAGCAGATCGGCAAAGCCCTCCAACGCCTCGTGCATGCGAGGTCCAGCGCGGTCTTCGGCCCCAGCCGCCCGTGCTTCGGCCGCTCGCCCGTCGCTTCCTTTGAAGGCCAGACGGCCGCCAAGTCCGGCGTCGGGATTCACGACCACACCGACGCGCATGGACGATGGAACGGTGGGGGCCTCATCAAGGTCCGCTCTCGTCCAGCGTCACCTTCATCGCGCTCCTGTGGTTTCGTTGGAGCATGGAGAAGCGTCACCCCGACGACGACACGCCCCGCGTGGAGGACCTCTTTGCCGCTGGCGTGGCCGAGATGAAGGCAGCACCGGAACCCGTGCCTGCTGAAGCCCCCGCAGAGGCGACCCCTCCTCCGACCGCCGAAGCGCAACCGGTGAGCTACCGCGGAGCCACGCAAGCCGACGCTCCAGACGTGATGCACGTGCAAGGAAAGGCTCCGAAAACACCCGCGCCTGACGTCAACCTCGTGACCCGTACGACGGTGGACCTCGGTGACGACGACGATATCGCGTGGTGAGGCGTTCAACGACGGACGGTTCAAGTGGTCGAGCCCGACCCCCAATTTGAGGCGACACCATGACCATGGTTCACGTGACGCTGCCCGACGGCTCGGTCAACGAGTACGCTGCGGGCATCACCGCCGGCGAGGTCGTCACCGACGCCCTCGGCCGAAAGCATGGCTGCGTTGCTGCTTCCATCGACGGTGTCGAGCGCGACCTGTCGACCACCTTGCACGAGGACTGCAACGTCACCGGAATCGCGGGCTCGAGCGAGCAAGGCATGCACATCCTGCGTCACTCTGCCGCTCACCTTCTCGCTCAAGCGGTGACGGCGCTCTATCCCGACGCAAAACCGACCATCGGCCCCGCCATCGACCGCGGATTCTACTACGACTTCGCCATGGAACCCATCGGCGAGGGCGACCTCAAGCCGATTCAGAAGAAGATGCACGAGATTGCCCGACGCAACCACCCTGTGGAACGCGTGGAACTCGATGAAGCGGACCTGCGTGACCACTTTGAGCACAACCCGTACAAGATCGAAATCATCGACGACAAGCTCGAAGACGGCGACGGCTCGACCATCTACCGCCAAGGCGATTGGTACGACCTCTGCCTTGGCCCGCACGTGCCCAGCACGGCGACGCTCATGCACGTGCGCTTGACCTCGGTGTCCACCGCCTACTGGCGTGGCGACCAAGACCGCGAACAACTCGTTCGCATCTACGGCCTGGTCGAACCCTCGAAGGAGGCGCTGAAGGCGACCCTCGCACGCCTTGAGGAAGCGAAGAAGCGCGACCACCGCAAGTTGGGCAAGGAATTGCGCCTGTTCCACGTGGACGAGGAGGTCGGCCAAGGCCTCATCCTCTGGACGCCGCGCGGTGCCGTCATTCGTCAGGAACTTCAGGACTTCATCAGCCACCATCTGAGGAGGCAAGGCTACAGCCAGGTCTTCACGCCAAACATCGGGAAACTCGACCTCTACCGCACCTCGGGCCACTTCCCCTACTACCAGGACAGCCAGTATCCGCCTTTGGTGGAACGCGACCTGATGAAGCGGCTCTCGGATGAAGGCTGCACCTGCGGCGAGTTGTCGAACATGATGTCTGCCGGCGACATCGAAGGCTACCTGCTCAAGCCGATGAATTGCCCGCACCACGTGAAGATCTACACCTCACAAGCCCGTTCGTACCGTGATTTGCCGCTGCGCTTGGCCGAATTCGGCACCGTCTACCGCTGGGAACA
>DUHU01000025.1 GCA_013330765.1 Candidatus Poseidoniaceae archaeon
GAGCATCATTTCTGCTGAGAGAATCAGGCTGCCGGGGTTGACCTTGTCTTGCCCGGTGTACTTTGGTGCCGTGCCGTGCGTCGCTTCGAAGATCGCGATTCCGGTGTCGTAGTTGATGTTCGCACCGGGAGCGATGCCGATGCCACCGACCTGAGCGGCCAGTGCGTCAGAGATGTAGTCGCCGTTGAGGTTCATGGTGGTCAGAACACCGTACTCGCGGGGGCGGGTGAGCACCTGCTGGAGCATCGCGTCAGCGATGACGTCCTTCACGGTGATCGTCGTGCCCGTGTCCGGGTTGGTGAAGGTGCACCATGGACCACCGTCAAGTTCCGTGGCTCCAAATTCGTCCTTGGCAATCTGGTAGCCCCAGTCGCGGAATCCTCCTTCGGTGAATTTCATGATGTTGCCCTTGTGGACAATGGTCACGCTGTCGCGGTCGTTTTCAATCGCGTAGCGGATGGCCGCGCGGACGATGCGAGCGGTACCTTCGCTGGAGATTGGCTTGATGCCGATGCCGCTTGTGTTGGGGAATCGAATCTTGTCAACGCCCATCTCGTCCTGAAGGAAGGCGATGAGTTTGGCCACGCCTTCGCTGCCGGCTTCCCATTCGATGCCAGCGTACACGTCCTCGCTGTTCTCACGGAAGATGACCATGTCCACGTCCCCGGGCGCCTTGACTGGCGAAGGAGTGCCCTCGTACCAGCGCACTGGGCGGACGCAGGCGAAGAGGTCGAGCTTCTGTCGAAGGGCGACGTTCAGGCTGCGGATGCCGCCACCGACAGGTGTGGTGAGCGGCCCTTTGATCGACACAAGGCCGGTGCGCATGGCGTCGAGCGTGGCTTCGGGGAGCCACTCGCCGGTGGCGTTGAACGCTTTCTCCCCGGCGAGGACCTCGGACCAAGCAATGCTGCGCTGACCCCCGTAGGCGTGCTCCACCGCGGCGTCGATGACGTGAATCATCACCGGGGTGATGTCGATGCCGATGCCGTCGCCCTCGATGTAGTGGACCGTGGGGCGGTCGGGGACGGTCAGGACACCGTTTTCGAGGGTGATGGGGGAGCCGTGGTTTTCGCTCATGGCCGGGCCATCTGTCGGCTGTTCTTGAATCCCTCCCCGCCGCTCTCTCCATGCACCCTCACGAACCCTGAAGACGAGTGGCATCCACGCCGGACCATGAAGGCAGAAGTGCGCTGGACAGGTGGAAGCGGCATGGCGTGTTTCAACGGCACCAAGGACAGGCTGGACCTCGATTGGAACAACGGGCCGTCGCCCATGCAAGTCATGCTTCAATCCGTAGGAGCCTGCACCATCGCCGACATCGTCACTGGCCTCAAGCAACGCGCCTTTTCCGAGGTCTGGTTGGAATTGGAGGCGGAGCGGCGTGAGGAACAACCCCGACATTTCACCCGCATCCACATGGTGTACCACGTGCGAGGGGACGTTCCAGAGAAACTTCTTCACCGCTTGATCGAAAAAAGCCACAGCACCTACTGCAGCGCGTCCACGTCCCTTCGGACGGACGTCGAAATCACGTGGGCCGCAGAACTTCACGCCGCGTGATCACGCGCGCTTCCAAGCCCCGCCAAGGGCTTGGTCGAGTTGTTGAGTTCCGTCCAACAGGGCCGCTGCAAGCACGTCATGCATCGGATGCCATGCCGATGGCAGGTCCTTTGGTGGTGGCAGGGACACACAACCGTCCGACGTCAGCTGAACGGCAGCAAAGGGATGCATGGCGGCGCCGTTGAAACCGACTTCAGCACGAGCGACCAACACGTCGTGATCCCGCTCGACGGAGACGTGCCCCACGTCCAACACGGTTCCAGAAGGAAGACCGAGCCGCTGCGGATCCGCAGCAAGGCCTCGTTGGACCAACAAAGCAACCACCTGGGCGACCATGTCCTCGCTCAAGGCGTGCGAGGGTCCCGCATCGGGTTGGCGGGGGGCGTCTTGCACTGGGGTGGATGGGGCTTCGACTTCGGGTTGAACGGTGAAGGCGTCTGCTTCATCGCCCTCCACCAGCGCAGCCAGCGGATCGTCGTGCGTTCCTTGCGGTTCCTCGGCAAGAAGACCGAGGAGATCCTCCTCCTCCTTCTTGGGTGGAGAAGTGACGTCCACGCCCAACTCGGCGAACACGTCGATGTCGTCGTCCATGCCCTTGGTTCAACGACACACGTTTCAACCTCGTCCCTTCACGCTCGTCTGAGGGTCCCCATGCGCCGTCTTGCCGTGGCCGTCGTCCTGACCTTCCTCGTGGTGTTGGGCCCTTCAGGCCTTGCTGCTCCGAACGGCGTCGGAGAAGAGGGCGATGACGGATGCCTCTGCCACGGGGGCCCGACCTTGGAGGACACGATCTTCATCCATGGCTGGCCCGAGGTCTACGAACCTGAAGCGGTCTACCGTCTCCATCTCAACTCCAGCACTTCGGGGGACGCCAAGGGCGGATTTCGACTCGTGGTGGACGGCGGCACGTTGCTTCACAACACCACGTCTTCTGCACAGCACATGGACGAAGGCCTCACGCACGTTGAACCTCGCTCCATTCACGACGGTTGGTTTGTGACCTGGGTGGCTCCAAACGCCTCGAACCTGGCCGTACGGGCGGTGCTCCATCTGAACCATGTCAATGAAAACGGCGCTTCCGACGGTGATGAATGGGCGACAAAGCGTCTTGTTGCGGTCGGACCGAACCACGAGGGGTCCATCGAGGAGCCACGCGAAGACACCCTCACGCCCACCACCGTCGGCATCGCTTTGCTCGGGCTTTCCGTCACCCTTGGCCTCTTGGTCGTGGTGGTTCGGGAGCCGGGGGAGGAATGATGGCCTCGGACCCTTTGCCGTAAACGAGCATCATGTTTGGGATGGGCGATGCAGGGCAGGTCCTCGTCCAGTTGGAGCGATATTTGGCCGACGGCCGTGAAGAAATCACGGAGGTCATGGCCCGCGACCTTGTCAAACAGTTGCAAGCAAAGCGAAAACGAGACGTCACCGAGCAAGTCCATCTTGTGAAGGCCCTCAGGTTGCTGACTGACGTGTTGATCCTCCGTGGAAAAGCCAAGGAAGGAGCAAGCGAAGTCCGTCGTTTGCACCGCGAGCGTCGCGCCCTCGAACGTACCGTCCGCCGGGCAGACCCCTCGTTGTTGGAGCGGTTGACACCGGCCTCAGAAGATCACCTTCGCTCCCTCAGGGTTGCTGCAGCAATGGGTCGCACAGGCGCGTCAAAAAAGGCCCTCAACCGTTTGCTGCGTACCCGCCGAGGGCATCTTCTTGCCCACGTCGAAGCCGTGGAACGTTTGGGAGACGTGGGCGGGCTCGGGCGACGGTTGGCCGAGGCGGCGAATGCTGCAGGGGCGCTCGTAGAAACCGAACACGGCCTCCAGTTGGTCCCAGCGTCCGCGCCAGAATCCGCGGTGATGCTTCAGCGCTTGGAAGCCGCTCTGTCGTCGTGCAACGACGCCCGTGCATTGGAAGCTCACGCGCGCTTGAGTGCCGAAGGCGAGGTGCATCGAACAAAAGCGTCCGCGGCGGAGGCCAAACTGCAAGCCGCCATTGCGTCCTTGGAGCCGACACACGATTACTACGAGTACGGCTGATTGGTAGCGAGGGATGGATTTGAACCATCGATCTCCGGGTTATGAGCCCGACG
>DUHU01000086.1 GCA_013330765.1 Candidatus Poseidoniaceae archaeon
ACACGGACAAAAGGGTGTCATCGGGCGCCTTGTCGATCCTGAAGACATGCCATTCACCGCCGATGGTGTCGTGCCTGATTTGATCATCAACCCGCACGCTATCCCATCCAGAATGACTGTTGCTCACGTCTTGGAAATGATTGGTGGAAAGGTGGGTGCCCTCGAAGGACGCCGAATTGACGGTACCGCATTCCGTGGAGAAAAGGAAGGCAGCCTCCGAGATGGACTTGTTCGCAATGGACTGGCCCACAGCGGTCGTGAAACCATGATTAACGGTGAAACTGGAGAAGTTTACCCTGCTGACATCTTCATTGGTTGTATTTACTACCAACGATTGCACCACTTGGTGTCTTCGAAGATCCACGCCCGTTCCCGTGGTCGTGTTCAAATTCTCACCCGTCAACCGACCGAAGGTCGTGCTCGGCAAGGTGGTCTGCGATTCGGTGAAATGGAACGTGATTGCCTCATCGCTCACGGTGCTTCCATGGTCATCAAGGACCGTCTCTTGGACGAGTCTGACGGCATTGACCTCTACGTGTGTCAAGAATCTGGGCACATCGCGTGGTACGATCCGAAACGCAACACATACGTCAGCCCCATTGCAGGGGACGGTGCAGAGGTCTACAAGGTGCAGACTTCGTACGCATTCAAACTGCTGCTCGACGAGATGAAGAGTCTCGGAGTGGCCATGCGCCTAGAACTGGAGGACCGCCGATGAGTCGAAAAAGCGTACTGATCCCGAAGCGAATTGCCTCGATTCGCTTCAGCCTGATGGACCCTGCCGAGATCCGCAAGATGTCGGCGGTGGAAGTCAAGACGCCGGACACCTACAAGGACGACGGCCACGCCTACACGCAGGGTCTGATGGACCCCCACATGGGTGTCATCGAACCCGGTATGATTTGCCCCACGGACAACTGCAAGTACGACGAAAGCCCGGGTCACTTCGGGCACATCGCGCTCGAGCTTCCGGTCATCCACATCGGTTTCGTGAACCTGATCAAGACCGCATTGAAGGCGACCTGCAACTCATGCCACCGCATCCTTTTGCACGACGCCGTGGGAACGCACCCCGCCAACCCCGAACTGAGCGAGCAGGATTACTACCGCCACCGCGTCCACGACATCATCACCAAGCACGGTGTCGGTTCCACTGAGTTTGCGAAGATCATCAAGGACATCGAGAAGGTGACCTCCGGTGCCAAGCGCAAGACGTGCATGCATTGTGGAAAGCCCCAAGGCAAGATCGTGCTTGAAAAGCCGACGAACTTCAAGGAGAAGATCGGCACCCCAGGCAGCGGCAAGGAAACCGAGCGCAAGCTCAACGCCCGTGACGTCCGTGAGTGGCTCGCGGCCGTGCCCGACGAGGACTTGATTTTCATCGGGATGCACAAGACCAACCGCCCAGAATGGGTCGTGCTCAAGGTCCTCCCCGTGCCCCCGATCACCGTCCGTCCGTCCATCACCCTGGACAGCGGCGACCGCTCCGAAGACGACCTGACGCACAAGCTCGTTGACGTGCTCCGCATCAACCAGCGCTTGCGTGAGAACCGTGACTCTGGTGCCCCTCAACTCATCGTCGAGGACCTGTGGGAACTGCTTCAGTACCACTGCACCACGTACTTCGACAACCAGACCTCTGGCATTCCTCCCGCACGCCACCGATCCGGTCGCACCCTCAAGACGCTCACGCAGCGCCTGAAGGGGAAGGAAGGCCGCTTCCGTTCCAACCTGTCCGGTAAGCGTGTGAACTTCTGCGCCCGCTCGGTCATCTCCCCGGATCCCTTCCTGGGTGTGAACGAAGTCGGTGTGCCGACGCGCATCGCGAAGGAACTCACCGTTCCCATCCGTGTGACCACGCGCAACCGTGAAGACATGCGCCAGATGATTCTGCGCGGCCCAGACGTCCACCCTGGTGTGAACTACATCATCCGCGGTGACGGCCGTCGCGTCCGAATCAACGATCGAAGCCGCTTGATTAACGCCGGTTTCCGCTGCTTCAACCCGGAGTGCGATTCCGAGCGAACCTTGCGACCGGACCTCGACGCGGTCATGCCTGCTCCGAACTTCCTGCCCGGCTTGGTCATCAAGTCGCTCATCATGCGCACGCAATCCGGTGAGGAACTCACGGACTACAGCGTCGACGATGACGCCACCTTGGCCAACCTTCGTGGCGAAGAACTCGACGGCACGGCCTTGGCCGACGACGACCCCCGTGGCATCCTCCATCAGCGATGGAAGTGGGAACTCAGCCAAGCGGACTCCCCAGACCCGGAGCCCTTCCCTGAGAACCTCAACGTGCTTTGTCCGCACTGTGGCTCCCCGGTGGACGAGTGGGGCGACCACACCCGTGTGGACGACCGACTTTCGACCGTGGACTGGAGCGGCAACCCCAAGCCTGGAATCACCGTTGAGCGCCACCTGATCGACGGCGACGTTGCGATTTTCAACCGACAACCGTCGTTGCACCGCATGTCCATGATGGTGCACGAAGTGCGCGTCATGGAAGGCAAGACCTTCCGGTTCAACCTCGCGGTGTGTACGCCTTACAACGCGGACTTTGACGGTGACGAGATGAACCTCCACGTGATTCAGTCCGAGGAAGCTCGTGCCGAAGCCAAGATCTTGATGCGCGTCCAGGAGCACATCCTGACGCCCCGCTACGGCGGTGCGGTCATCGGCGGTATCCACGACCACATCTCGGGTGCATACCTGCTGACCCGTGGCGGTGAAAACGGCCTGATCCTCAAGCGCAACGCGCTCGAGATGCTCGGCTACATCGACTACCGTGGGGAACTTCCCCCGACGGTGAAGAACAGCGCCGGTCAAGACTGCTTCCGCGGTGAGGACCTCATGTCCCTCATCATCCCGGACAACATCCACATGCGCTTCCGAAGCCGTTCCTTGGACGACGTGAAGGTTCGCAATGGTCAGATCAGCGGCACCCTCGACAAGCGAGCCATCGGTGCGGAAGACGGCCGTCTCCTTGACGCCATCATTCAGACCAACGGCCCAAGCCGTGGTGCAGAGTTCTTGGACCAGTTCACCCGTTTGACCATCGGTGCCTGCACCTCACTTGGTTTCACCACCGGGATTGACGACGAGGACCTCTCCGAAGTGGCCATCGCTGGCATCGAGAAGGCCAACGCTGATGCTCGTGACGCCGTCCGGACTGAACTTGAGAAGTTCGGTGACGACGGACAAGGCTACGAAACCCGCCCCGGTCGAACCCCTGTTGAGACCCTCGAGGAGAACATCATGATCATCCTCGACCAAGGCAAGCAGGCAGCCGGTGACGTCGCGAAGGACGAGTTGAACCGCTCCGGTTCCACCAACGCCGCGGTCAACATGGCCATCTCCGGTGCACGTGGTTCCATGGACAACCTGACGATGATGGCCGGTTCCATCGGCCAAGCAAAGGTCCGTGGCCGCCGTCTTGAGCGTGGTTACGAAGACCGCGTCCTCCCCCACTTCAAGCGTGGCGACAAGGGTGGCCGTCAGAAGGGCTTCATCGCCTCTTCGTTCAAGCGTGGCCTTCAGCCCACGGAGTTCTTCATGCTCTCCGTGTCCGGCCGTGAGTCCCTGGTCGACACCGCGGTTCGTACCGCGAAGTCCGGGTACATGCAGCGTCGCCTCATCAACGCGATGGACGACCTCAAGGTGTACAACGATGACATGCTGTCCGTCCGGAACACGGCGAACCGCATCATTCAGTTCTCCTACGGTGAAGACGGGATTGACCCGTCCCGCGGTGTCCACGGCTCGCCGTTCAACATCGACATCGTCGTGGACGACGCTCTTGGCACCGATGGCGCCATGGAGGTCGATCACGATTCGTACGACCGCGACGAGCAGGAAGACGACCTCGGCGGCTGGGAATTTGAAGCCGAAGAGACCGATGGAGGTGAGAACTGATGGTTGTCAAGAGCGCCACCAAGAAGAAGCTGATCGACCTTGGCGTGCCAGAGAACTTCGCACACGCCTTGGCCAACGACCGCAAGTGGGACGAAGTCAAGGTGCTCAACGCCCAAGACATCGCTCAAGTGTGTGAAACCGACTCCGACCAAGCGGCGAAAATCCTCGCTCAGATTGAGGGTGCTTCTCGAAAGTCCTCTGACGGCGACAGCGACGGCGGTGGTCCAACCACCAAAATCACCCTTCGCAAGAGCCGAAGCCGTCGCGTCAAGGCTGACGTTGATCTGCAAGGATACGACGAGGGCCGCAAGATGCAGGCGCTTCGCTCTGAGTTTGCCGACGAGCCGGTGTACATCGCACTTCAGAAGGCAGCCGACAAAGCCGGATTGCAATTGACCGTGCGCATCCTCAACGATCTGACCGATGCCGCGCTGAAGCGAGGCAAGAAGAAGTTGACCGCCGCACAAGCCAGCAAGGTCATTGCCCGAGCGGAAACGGAACTCGCGAAATCTCGCATCGACCCCTTCGAGGCCGCCGGAATCGTCACTGCTCAGTCGCTCGGTGAACCCGGTACGCAGATGACCATGCGAACGTTCCACTACGCAGGTGTGGCGACGGTCAACGTGACCCAAGGTTTGCCCCGCATCATCGAGATCGTCGATGCTCGGAAGGTGCCCAACACGCCGACGATGAAGATTTACCTTCAGGAAGGCATCAAGGCCACCGCCGAAGATGCACAGAAGTTGGCCGCCTCCCTCGAGGTGACCACCACCGTGAACATCGCGACCATCGAGACCGACGTGGCTCAGCGACGCCTCGTGCTCCACCTGAACAAGGCCAACATGAGTCAGAAGAAGATGACTGGAGCCGAGATTCGCGAGAAACTGACCCGGGCCACGCGCCTTCACGTCATCGCGAACAAGGAAAAGAACCCCACCGTGCTGACGCTCATTCCGAACGTCCACACCGTGGAAGATCTTGACACCCTTGCAGAAAACCCACCGCCCTACACCATGC